>JAOUFX010000573.1 GCA_029857975.1 Deltaproteobacteria bacterium
ATGTCTATGGCCACGATGAGCGAGGCATTACTCAACTGATTGCCGGGAGCACCGAGAAAATGGTCGCCCGACAAAATGCCTCCGAACAAGTCGGCCATAAAACCCAGACAAAATCCTTTGTAGCCGACAGAATCCCCTACAGGAAGAATTGCGCCTCCGTCATAAAAATCGTTGGGATCCTCACTGGGGCGGCCCTCTTTGTCCATGAGCCACCCTTTGGGAAGCTTACGCCCGCGCGCCCGGTACACCCGGATTTTGCCCTCGGCCGCGACGGATGTTGCGAAGTCCGATAGGATCGGTCCCTCCTCCTCGCTGGGGAAAGCCATGGCGATAGGATTCGTGCCCAGCCTCCGCTGGGACCCGCCGAAGGGGACCATGGAAAGGGATTGACCTCCGGTAGAGCAATAAAGGATGGCCGCGCACCCCGCCCTTGTGGTCATTTCCGCGTAGGCTCCCAGCCGGCCCAGATGGCGAAGATGGCGCATGGTAACGCAACTCACACCCTGCTTCTTGGCCTTGGCGATGGCCAGCTCGGTGGAAAACGTGGCAACTACCTGGCCAAAGCCGTAATGGCCTTCAACCTGAGCCAGGCTGGGGGACTCGCTGACGATCTCAGGCTTGGCCGCAGGGATAATCAGCCCTTCTTTGATCTGACGGATGTACTGCAGGACTCGAATGAAGCCGTGGGAATCGTGCCCTGTCAAATTGTTATCGGCCAGGTGCAGCGCGACTATTCGGCTGTGCTCCTCCGGGGCCCCGGCGGCGCAGAAAAGATGAAAGGCGATCTTCTCCAATTGCTCGCTCTTGAGCGTAGGCATTAGGTATCCTCCTTTTTTTGGCTTAATCTTAATCTATGGTAGAACTATACCTAATTTTTATAAAACAAAAAAGCCCCAAGGGAAGGGCTCAGGATGAGGGTTATACTCGTAGACTTGAAAAATGATTTTAGGAGTTCAGGTTTACCGGCCCTTCCATTGCGGCTCGCGCTTCTGCAGGAAAGCGGAGATTCCCTCTTTTAAATCTTCACATTGGGTATTCAAGGTGAGCTGTGACTTGAGGTACTCGAGGGCCGCACTGAACTCCATGTCAGCAATGGCGTAGAAAGACTCTTTGCCGAGCCCCATCACCGCCGGGCTGAAAGAGGCGAGTTTGTTGGCCATCTCCTCCACCCGCTGCCTATATTCGGCCTTGGGTACGCAGTCATTGATCATTCCGATCCGCTCCGCCTCGGCCGCCTGGATCCGGCCACCGGTCATGCAGAGCTCGAGGGCCTTCTTGCGGCCTACATTCCGGATCAGGACAGCCGTTACAATATAAGGCCAGAGACCCCGCTGAATTTCCGGCAAGCCGAAATGGGAGTCGTCGCTGGCGATAACCAGGTCGGCAGAAAGACAAAGCCCCAGTCCTCCAGCCAAGCAATAACCTTCCACGGCTGCCAGGATCGGTTTCGGGCAGCGATTCATCTTGAGCAGGAGACGGGCGAAATTGCCCCTTTCCTCGTGCTGGTCAAGGAAGGACTTATCCGCCGCGAAGCTCCCGGCCAGGTCAGCGCCCGCGCAGAAAGCTTTTCCTCCGGCCCCTGTGATCACGATGGCTCCGATCTCGCTCTCCTTCACTGCCCGGTCGATCATCGAACCCAGCCCGGAAATGACGCCGGCATTCAGGGAATTCCGGGCCTCGGGGCGGTTGATGGTTATTGTGGCTACGCGATCCCTGGCCTCCCAGAGCACTTCATCGGTGTGGCTCATCTTCGTTTCCTCCTCTCCATTTACCTCAGCGGGTGCGTAGGCCCAGGATCTCCCTCGCCTCAGCCGGGCTGGCAATCTCGCGGCCTACCTCCCGCGCGATCTTCACCAATGTTTCCACCAGCTGGCCATTCGTTGGGGCCTTTTCCCCGCCGGGCAAATAAAAGGTGTCCTCAAGGCCGGTTCGGGCGTTTCCTCCGAGCTCCAGGCAGCGGCGGTGCAAGGGCCATATCTCTTCCCGCCCTACGGCGATGACCTGCCAGTGGCTGCCGGGGGGCATTTCTTCGATTAGAAGCGGCAGCCACTCCGGCTTGGCCGGCATTCCGCTGGCCACCCCCATCACCAAAGAGATGTGCGCCGGACCGGCGAACATCCCGTTCTCTTTGTACAAGCCCACGCTGCGGACAATTCCGGTATCGAAACACTCGAACTCCGGGACAATGTGCTTGGCCATCATCACTTCCAGGAACCTCCGGACTTTTTCCACAGGGTTGTCGAAAAGCATGGGGGGCCAGGCCCACTGCCCGTCTTTCCGCGTTTTCAAGTAGTTGAGGGACCCCGCATTGCAGGCCGCCATCTCCGGCTTGAACTGCTCGAGACAGGACAGAGGCCCTGAAATATCCGGCCCTGGAACGCCCGTGCTCATATTGATCATGAGCTCCGGAACCCGCTCCTTGATGGCCGCAAGAATCCTCCCCACCGCTTCCAGATCCCAGGTGGGGAGATGCCCCTTCCCGGGAGTTTGATTGCGGAAATGGCAATGAACGACTGTGGCCCCGGCATTGAAAGCCTGTTGAGCATGATCGGCCATCTCTTCCGGGGTCACCGGGACATGGTGGACCAGTGGATCGGTCAGCACGCCGGTTAAAGCACAGGTAATGACAGCCTTTTGCTTCAGGCTCATTTCCCCCTCCCTAAGCCCCCCTCACCCTTCCCCTCTTTCCGCCTCAGGAAACTGGACCGCAATTTCAGAATCGGGAGACCCAGACAGGAAGGCATTCAACCCCTCCTGCCTGGGTTATGACCCAATCTCCAGGCGAGGAGGGGAAAAATTATATTTGTGGTTCAGGTCGGCGGTGTCCCGTGGAATTTCGCCCGCCGTGGCAACTTTTCCCGCTTGTTTCTGGTGATCTTAAGGGCTTCGATGATTTTTATGCGTGTATCTTTCGGCTCAATGATTTCGTCCACCGTCTGGGCGGTCCAGCTTTTAGCCGCCGCGAAAACATCCACCTTTTCCCGGGAGCGGTTCAAGTATCCTTCATAGGCATCTTCTTCGCATCCCTGTCCATCGGCCTGACGCCAATCGAAGGTAGAGGCCTGGACCGCAAGCCTAACAATCGGCCAGGCGTAGCACAGGTCTACCCCCAACCCTTTCGCTCCCCCCATAATCAGGCTGCCCGCATCGGCGTAGGCTTCCCTCAAGATCACACTGATCTTCGGAATCGTGGCCGTAGCATAAGTATCGAGAATTTTTCCAAAGTGGCGAAGCAGCCCCTTTCCTTCCTGTTCTTCTCCGGGAACGATGGGGGGC
>JAOUFX010000574.1 GCA_029857975.1 Deltaproteobacteria bacterium
CACTTTCAAATAAAATTGCCCGCTTGTATCCGTCCAGCATTTTGCGGGTTTCTTCCGGTTGGGGGGTATAAGGCGGGCACATCAGGCTGGAACCGTATCCGCCGCAGCCGAACTGGCATTTCCAGCGCACCCAGGGAGCCGTGACCACTTGGGAGGGGGAAATGATTTTCGCGCCCCTGGCGCCTAATTTATAGAATCTTGGTAAAAATTCCCGCAAGGCTTGAGTGATATTTCCTGGCACTTTTGCCATCCTCTTCTTTTCCACTTCTTTTCCACAATCCAATCCTTTGGTTCAGGTTCCTTCCATTCGCCTCATCAGTCGCTTCCATTCCTGATCTACTTCCTCCTGGATCCGTTCCGTGTCTCCTTCGCGCAGGAAAGAATAACGTCCCTGGGGTTGCAGATACTCGCTGACGGGGATCCCTTCGGGCGCTTCATTGAGGATGTACCGTTCGCCATTTTCCACTTCCAAGAGCGGGAAAACCTTCGTTTGCACGGCCAGCCGGGCGAGGTGCACGGTGCGTTCGGAAGAAAACCGCCACCCGACGGGACACGGAGAAAGGGCGTAGAGGAATTTAAACCCGCGGGTCTCTCTGGCTTTCTTCATCTTGCGGTTGAAATCCTCCGGATAGGCTATTGAAACCGTAGCTACGTACGGGACATTATGGGCGACCATAATCTGGACAATGTCTTTCTTCGGCCGATCTTTAAGGTTTGTCGGAGGGGTTGTCGTGGTCCAAGATCCCCACGGCGTAGCTGATGAACGCTGGATTCCCGTGTTCATATACGCCTCGTTGTCGTAGCAGAGGTAAATGAAATCGTCGTTTCGTTCGGCAGCGGCGGATAGGGCTTGAAGGCCAATGTCAAAAGTTCCCCCGTCCCCGGCAATGGCGAGGACGGTGGTGGCATTATCGCCTTTCATGTCCAGGGCGGCCCTCACCCCGGAGGCAGCTGCCCCGGCAGAGGCAAAAGGGGTCGAATAAGCGGCCAGCTTGATGGGGGCAGTGGGATAGAAAGTAGAAATGATGGTCCCGAAACAGCTGGCGGTAACGATAACGATGGTATTTTGGCCCAAAGCAAGGAAAGCATTGCGCGCCACAAGAGGCATCGCGCAACCCGGGCAAGCCCCATGACCGGAGAAAAGATATTCTTCCTGCACATCTCTGGCGTTCATTCTTCCATCCCCCTTAGATATATACTCCGTTTATTGGTCAGCCAAACTCTTGGTTCGGCAGATAAAGCTTCAAAGTGCCGAACTTAGAAGAAAACGTAAGGCAAAGCATATTTAAAAAAGCCTGGAAAATCAAGATAATTATTCTGGCAATTCTGGCATTTATTATTTCCTTTTGACCGGAGAAAAAATAATGAGATCAAAAATCTGCAGGAAGAAGACGAGAAATTTTTAAAAAAATCCAAAAAAAACTTGACAGCTTATTAGGGCTATGTTAAAAACTGTTGAATGAATAATCATTCATTCTGCCTTGTATTTCAGGCCTAGCCAGTTAGCTAAAAAAATAAGGAAAGAAATTTATCGGTTATAAAAATAAACTCTTTGAGTTCTAAAATTTTGTCATTTTTAAGAACATGAAAGACGAGAACAAACACCAGAAAATATTAAAGGCGGCTGTAAAAGTTTTTGCCGAGAAGGGATTTTACAACTCCCGGGTTTCGGAGATCGCCAAAGAAGCCAATGTCGCCGATGGGACGATCTATCTCTATTTTAAGAACAAAGATGATATTCTCATTTCCCTTTTCGAGGAAGAATTCGGGCATATCGTCGAAAACACGAGAAAAGAGCTGGAAAAAGAAAAGGATCCGCTGCATAAGATCAGGCGTTTTGCCGTCATGCATCTTTCCATTGTAGCCAAGCAGCAGCAACTTGGCGAAGTCCTGGGAGTGGAAGTTCGCCAAAGCAGTAAATTCATGAAAGAATATATCAACAAGCCTTTCATCGAATACCTCAACCTGATTCGCTCGATCATAATCGAAGGTCAGGAGAGGGGATTCATCCGCAAGGACCTCACCCCGGGGATCATGAAAAGGGCTTTGTTTGGGGCGCTGGATGAGATGGCCCGTTACTGGGTGCTATCGACAAAAAAGAAGCACAGCATCGACGAAGCAGCTCTGCAAATCAGCGACGTTTTTATCAGAGGGGTGATGAGCGAAGAAGCCCAGAAGGATTATCCCTGGCCGGCTTGATCTGTTGATTCAAGCTCGATATTATTTTTGGACGCAGATGAAATTCGGATTCTCCAACATTTGCTCATACAAAATCTAAATCCGTAGTGATCTGCGAAAATCTGCGTCCCGAAGAATTCAATTCATATACAAAAGGAGGTTGAAGGTGAACGTCATTGTTTGCATGAAGCAGGTACCCGACACCGAGACTCTGATCAAAATTAAGTCAGATGGATCGGGGATCGTAACCGATGACATCAAGTATGTCATGGACCCCTATTGTGAGTTTGGTGTCGAAGAGGCTTTGAGGATCAAGGAAAAGTTCGGGGGGCAGGTCATCTTGGTAACTATGGGGCAGCAAAAAGCGGTGGAAGCACTGCGCACGGGTCTGGCCATGGGAGCAGATCGTTCGATCCACTTGAATGATCCGGCTTTCGAAGGAGCAGACGGTTTTACGACAGCCAAGGTACTCGCTGAGGCAATTCAGAAGGAATCCTTCGACCTCATCCTCTGCGGGAAACAGGCAGTTGATGATGATTTGGCCCAGGTAGGCCCTTCCCTGGCTGAAATCTTAAATCTGCCCCAAGTCACCCTGATTACGAAGTTAGAAATCAGCCCCGATAAGAAGAAGGCCAAGGTAGAACGCGAAGTTGAAGGAGGCAAGGAAGTCATTGAAGTGGGCTTACCGGCCGTATTCACCTGCCAGAAGGGGCTGAATGAACCCCGGTATGCTTCGCTTCCCGGGATCATGAAGGCGAAAAAGAAAGAAGTGAAACTTATCAATCAGGCCACCTTGGGACTGCCGGCGGACCAGGTGGGAGCAGCCGGTTCCAAGACCAAAATCATGAAATATATTTCCCCGCCCTCTCGCCCTCCGGGAAAGATCATTTCCGGGGAAATGATCGACGCCGCTAAGAATTTAGTCAAACTTTTGCGGGAGGAGGCAAAGGTTATTTAATTTTTTTTTAGGACGCAGATTAACGCAGATTTTTAAGATTAAAAAAATTCTTTATCGGCGGCTATCTGTGAAAATCTGTGTCCAAATAATTGAATATTTAAACATAAATAAGGAGATGATTTATGGCAAAAGGAAT
>JAOUFX010000575.1 GCA_029857975.1 Deltaproteobacteria bacterium
GAAATGGGGGGTGATTTTTATCGGTCGCATCTGGAGAAGCTTTCTTCCGTCGGAGCGCATGGAATTTCCTTTCCATTCTGATGATTTACCGCAGAGCGTGCAGAGAACGCGGAGAAATGAAAAAATTAAAAACCTAACCCGGCATAGCCGGAACCAAACAGGAATTCGCTGCCAATCCCCGAAAATCTGCGTCCTAATGAATTTTACAATAATTAATTGGCCAGTAGAAGTCAAATCGTCGGCAGAAGTTTTATTGAAACCCAGATTGAGCGATTCTTTTAAACCACAGAGAACACGGAGATAAATTGCATAGTTAAAAAAAATAAGCTCAATCTTTTCTCTGTACTACTAACTTGCAATTTCTCAAAATTTTATTAAACATATTTGATGATTTCGTAAAAAGTCGTCTCTCCCGCGGAAGCGGGAGTCCAGACATCGTCCCTGCGAAAGCAGGGAGCCAGTATCCAAAAAGGATGATGGATTCCCCGCATCAAGTGCGGGGCAGGCTCCGTTTTCACGGGAATGAACAAAATGAGTATTTTCA
Organism: Deltaproteobacteria bacterium; assembly: GCA_029857975.1. Next base: position 545 of record JAOUFX010000575.1, read on the forward strand.
TCCTTTTTACGAGTCCGAGTCCATCCTATTTTATTTTTATCTGTGTTTATCTGCGTTAATTTGCGTCCAATAAATTTTGGGTTGTGGATAGGCCGCGTTGTGGTAAATCGCCTTTTTTAGGTGAAATAAACCTTTGCCCATGATAAATTATGGATACTAATGAAAAATTAATTTTTATTTAACAAGGGGGTCCTATGAACAAGGCATTGATAATTCTCATTCCGTTAGTAATTATCGGAGTCTTGGTCATTGGAGGGTTTGGAATTTACAATGGTTTAGTAAGTGCACAAGAAGAGGCCAAGACAGCATGGGCCCAGGTGGAAAATCAATATCAGAGGCGGGCCGATCTGATCCCTAACCTGGTGGAAACGGTGAAGGGATATGCCAAACAGGAGAAGAGTATTTTGGAAGAAGTTACCCGCCTGCGCAGCCAGTGGGGAGAAGCGCGCCAGTCCGGAAACATTAATAAGACTCTGGCGGCAGTCCAGGGTTTGGAAAGTGCTTTGGCGCGGTTGATGGTTGTGGTGGAGCGGTACCCCGAGCTCAAGTCCAATCAGAATTTTATAAAACTCCAGGATCAACTGGAAGGGACGGAAAATCGCATCAGCGTGGAACGCCGTAGATTTAATCAGTCGGTCTTAAATTATAATAGAAAGATCCGTACTTTCCCCGGGGCTTTCTTTGCCGGACCGTTCGGGTTTGAAAGGATATCTTTGTTTGAAGCTGAAGAGCCGGCTAAAAAAGCACCAGCAGTCAAATTTTGAGAGCCTTTTTTGATTCCTGATTGGTTATGAGAGCGTTAAGATTTGAAGATTAAGAAGCAGCCATTGAGAACCGGCAACTGGGGGAGTTTTTCCCTTATCTGGCTGATCGTATTTTTATTTTATGGGCAAACTTTGGCCTTGGAGGTGCTGGAGAGGCCTGAAGGGCGGGTCACGGACTTTACCGGCACCCTTTCGCGCAATGAGCAGGTCATGCTGGAACGAAAGCTGGCTGATTTCGAAAGGGAGACAACCAATCAAATCGCCGTCCTGCTCATTCCAACGCTCAAGGGAGATAGTCTGGAAGATTACTCCATCCGCCTGGCTGAGAAATGGAAAATTGGCCAGAAAGGAAGGAATAATGGAGCTATTTTGCTCATCGTAAAAAATGATCGCCAACTCAGGATCGAAGTAGGCTATGGGTTAGAAGGAGCTTTACCCGATGCCCTGAGTGGTTCCATCATCCGTAATGAGATTGCTCCCCGGTTCAAAACAGGCCACTTTTACCAGGGGATCGACGCCGGACTCAGCGCCGTTATGGCCGCGATCAAGGGGGAGTACAAAGCGTCGAAAAACAGAGAGCGCCGTTCCCGATCTTCTCCCTGGGGGGCTTTATGGCCGATCTTTCTTTTTTTCGGAATTTTTATCTTTATAAATCGTGTAGCGCGGAAGAGGCATTACCATTCCGGAGGGTCCCGGGGTTGGACCAGCGGGGGAATATTTTGGGGAGGGGGGTCTTCCGGGGGAAGTTCGGGAGGCGGCTTTTCCGGCGGCGGTGGAGATTTTGGCGGCGGCGGGGCGAGCGGCAATTGGTAGAATTTTTTATAGGACGCAGATGAACGCAGAAAATAAGGGATTTAAACATAAAGTATTATCAGAAAAAATTATAAAAATTTTCTTCAGGGTCTATAACAAACTCGGTTATGGATTTTTGGAAAAGGTTTATGAAAATGCGATGATGATTGAATAAAAAAAGGAGGGTATCCCGGCTATTTCTCAATCACCGGTTAAAGTGTTTTATGATAGCCAATCAGTGGGCGAGTATTATGCAGATATATTGGTTGATGAAAAGATTATTGTAGAAGTAAAGGCTTCCCAGCATTTAGCAGAAGAAAATGAAGCCCAGTTATTAAACTATCTGAAAGCGACCCATATTGAAGTGGGACTGTTATTAAATTTCGGTAATAAGCCTGAAGTTAGGCGTAAAGCATTTGATAATATAAGAAAATCATTATCCTGAACTTTCGGCGAAAATCTGCGTCCGAGTAAATTTATGTTCTGGAAAAGGCATCCTAAAAAATTTTTTATCCCGGCGGAGCAGGAGCGGATCATCGAAGAGATTCGCCAGGCTGAAAAACAAACCTCGGGGGAGATCCGGATCCATTTAGACCGCCGTTCTGGAAAAGATGTTCTCGAAAAAGCCAAAAAGGTTTTTAACCAAACGGGAATGGCCCAGACCAAGCATCGCAACGGCGTTCTTATCTATTTGGCCACGGACCATCGAAAGTTTGCCATCCTGGGCGATGAAGGAATCCACCGGCTGGTTCCCGAGAACTACTGGGAGGACGTTAAAGAAAGGATGCAAAGATATTTTCGGGAAGGAAAATTTTGCGAAGGACTCTGCCGGGGGATCGGGGAAGTTGGGGAGAAGCTCAAAGCTTATTTTCCCATAGAAAAAGATGACCGCAACGAACTTCCCAATACGATCAGTGAGAGTGAATAAAAGTGGGCTACGATCCCGTCGAGAGACACCGGAGAATCGAGGACCTCACGGTTCAGAAAAGGATTGGAGGGGATTTAAAGAAATATTATCGATTCCGCCATGACCGCTGGTATGGAGGGATCATCACTGCCGATTGCGCAGGCTGTGGCTTAACCTGCAAGTTTTGCTGGGTCCGCAGCGAAGCCCTGCTCGAAGGAAGAGAGGATGGAGAATTTCTCGCCCCCGATGAGGTCACCGGGAAA
>JAOUFX010000576.1 GCA_029857975.1 Deltaproteobacteria bacterium
GGAGGCGGATCAATCGTATTCAATTATTCAATTCAGGGTCCCTTTTAAACTTCCTTCCGATTTCCAGGCTTCCGTTCCGGTCTAAACCAACCTCAATACCCCCCTGCCTCAAGCCCTTGGAAGGGGGTTTTTTTATGCCTTTATTAATTCTCATGGGACATTCTCAAATTGTGATAAGCAACGAGGAACCAAGTCACTAATTATACCCCTCCCCAAAGTTCTTTTTCAGAGGGTTATTTCGATAGATAATATTTAATGAATTTGGCTATAATAATAATTACAAGGGCAGCGATTAGATATTTTAATGGAATTTGGTCTAAGGTTTTTGTTGAGGTAGCTGGAGGATTTGAAATTGAAGCTGGAAATTCATAACCACAAAACCGGCATTTTTGGGCTTCCTGAAGTACTGTTTCCGCACATTTTGGACATTTCTTTCCTGCCCTGGGCAACACTGCTATCATAATCAACCCGATGAGGTTAAGAAGGAGGCCAACAAAAAACCAACCTGTCGGATTTCGACCTTTTCCGTTAGCAATTATCGCACAAACGATACCCATAATAATGATTTCCAAGAAAATTAAGATTTCAAGCATTTCACGCCCCCTCTGTGATCTCTCTTATTCTCCCTCGCTTCCCGGTAAGCATTTAAAACTCCTCTCATGACTTCTAACATTAGCCTGAAGGACGGAGTAAAAGAGAGGCAGGTGGCGGAGTAAAACTGTGACACCTGGTTTATAGATACATGAGTTTGAGCTTTTTTGTCAAGCTGGTTATCCATCCATTTTTTGCGTTATTGCTGCTTTGAGTCCTGCCGTGGCGATGGTGTCGAGTGAGATCGTTTCCGGGCCTGTCGCAATCGGTAACTTTCCCCATTGGCTTCCAGGATGTGGCATCGGTGAGTGAGCCGGTCAAGGAGGGCCCCGGTGAGCCGCTCGGAGCCAAAGATCTCGGTCCATTCCTCAAAGGCTAAGTTGGTGGTCACCATAAGGCTATGATGCTCATAGGCCCGGCTGATGACCTCGAAGAGCAATTCGGCTCCGGCCTTGGAGAAGGGAACATATCCGAGTTCATCGATGACCAGGAGATGGAGTCGCTGGAGCTGTTTGTGCAGTCGCTGAAGCCTTTTTTCCTCCCGGCACTCCACGAGCTGCGTGACCAGGTCTGCGGCTGTGTGGAAACGAACGTTTCTGCCCTGGGCACAAGCGGAAAACGCCAAGGCACAGACCAGATGCGTTTTACCGGTTCCCGGGTTTCCGATGACCAACACGTTTTCCCTTTTGTCGAGATACTCCCCTCTCAAGAGCTCCCGAACCAACGCTTCATTAATCGAGGGCTGGGCGTTGAAGTCATAGGTATCGATGGTTTTGATCACGGGGAAATTGGCGTCTTTGATACGTCTTTCGGCAGCCCGTTTCTCCCGGTCCAGTAACTCCCTCTCTGCCAGGCGCAGGAGATAAAGGGGAAAATCGGATCGATCTTTTTGACAGACCGCGGCCACCGCTGCGTATTCTCTGAGCATGGTGGGAAGTTTCAGTTTCTTCAGAGAATACTCCAGCAGCACCGTGGATTTGTCTTTTTCCGTCATCGCGCACCTCCGTGGGACAGCAGGTTCCGATAGGCCAAGATATCCGGTTTGCCGACCTTGACCAGACGGAGGTGTTTGCAGCCATCGAGTAGGAATGTTGTGTTTCGCCACGAGAAGTGAGGGACCAGATACTGCAAGATCGCATCCCGGCTGTGAGCGTGGATCAGGAGAGCCTTCTCGACTGCCTCCCGCAGTCTGGCCATGGGATAGTCCTCCAGGAGCCGCAATACCCGGATAAATTCTCTGAGCCCCTCTCCTTCTTTTTCCTCCTCCCCTTGAAGACGACGGCGTAGGGTGTCAAAGCACTCGGGTAGGTTCAGATCCATCAGGGGTCGGGCATGATCCACGGAACCCGGTTTTCGTTCCAGGAGGGGCAAATAGTGGCGATAGTCGAAAAAGATCCCTTCTTTGCCCCACGATCTCGGGTGCTCGGCTACCACCTGGTCCCGGTGGCATAAAACCACCCGGTCCACATAGCCTTTGACCAGGATTTCATGGTGGGCATAAGAGACCGGCACGGAGTAATCATTGTCATCGAAACGGACCAGGGATAAGGAATTGGCCCCGGTGGGTTGTTTCCTGCAGGCATCAAAGGTACCGGCAGGGAGGGCTAAAAATGCAGATTGATCCTCCTTGAGCATCTCCGCTTTCGTCCCTGTCTTTCCCCGAAGACGCCGCTTCAGGTCCTCCCGGCACATCTCCGCCAGCTGGTTATTGAGCTCGTCTAGATCGCGAACCCGGGGCACCGGAACGAAGAAGTTTAATCGGGCAAACTTGACCACCCCTTCCACCACCCCCTTCTCGTTCGCCCGACCCACTCGGCAAAAATGCTCCCGGAACAGATAATGACTTTGCAGCTTCAAAAAGCCATCCGTCAACTTTCGCTCCTGGGGGCCAATGATCTTTGATACCAATACCTTGCTATTATCATAACTGATCCGGTTCGGAACACCCCCAAAGCACTCCAACGCCTGAACATGACCCTCCCAGTAGCTCTCCGTGCATTCCCGCTCAAAGGCCATTACAAAAAAGGCATCCGAGTAGGGCAATACCATCACAAAAAAACCCACTTTCCTCAACACCCCAGAAACCTTCACCAACGCATACCCAAAATCCACCTGCGCCTCTCCCGGCCGATGGATCAGCGGCATGAATACCTCTTGCTTCACCCGCATGAGCTCCCTCACCGCTTCCTTCACCTGGGTGTATTTCCCCGCGTAACCCATCTCCCGGATGCGGTCGTAGATCCGCTTGGCGGTGTGGCGTTGTTTCTTCGGTAGGGCTTTGTCTTCTTCGATGATTTGAGCGATCCGCTCAAGGTAGGGGCCCATCTTCGGCTTGGGGCGGGGCTCCTTCAATCGATAGCCAGGGGGCTCGGAATGTTGCAATATCTTCTTTAATGTCTCCCAGGCTATCCCTTCACGCCGCAGAATCTCTCGCTTACTGCTCTCTTCTCTCAACACCTCCAGTCGTATCTTTGTCCACCAATCCATCGCTGTATACACCCTTTCTTCCCCTCCAGAACGATAATTTGAACCACATACCCAATTTATCGCCTCTTTCTGCCTTCTGGAGGAGCTTAGTTAAGGGGGTCACAGTATTCTACCGCCGCTCATACCGTCACACTTTTCAAGCGCCCTTTATAGTTGATGTTGAGGTTAAGATTAGTGGTACATGGGAAGAA
>JAOUFX010000577.1 GCA_029857975.1 Deltaproteobacteria bacterium
TCTGGTACGCCCGCATAGGCCCCATCCGGACCGTGGTGTTGATCGGACTGATTCTGTTCCTGCTGCAGGGCTTTGCGTTATTCGTGAGGAACCTGAAAATTTTATTCGGTAGGAAGGAAACCCCATGATTGAATTGAGCCAAGAGATTATTTCGATCATTATGCTGGGGGGAATCCTGGCCGGAGTATTGACCGGCTATCCCCTGGCCCTGGCCATCGGCGGTGTTTCGTTTTGGGTGGGAATGTACCTTTTCGGGCCGGCCATCACTTTCGAGGTCTTCTACAGCCGCTCCTATGACATGCTGAATAACTATGTTTTACTGGCGGTGCCCGGTTTTGTCCTCATGGGGGCGGTGCTGGAACACTCGGGAGCGGCCGAAGGGGTCTTTGAAGAACTTTATGTATGGTTCGCTGGGCTGAGAGGCGGCCTGGCCCTGGCTACGATCATACTGGGGACCATCGTGGCGGCCACGGTGGGAGTCATCGCCGCCTCGGTCACCCTGCTGACCCTGACCGCCCTCCCCTCCATGATAAAGCGGGGATACGACCGAAGCCTGGCGGCAGGGGCGGTTTGCGCGGGCGGCAGCCTGGGCATTCTCATCCCGCCGAGCATCATGCTGGTGATTTACGGGCCCATGGCCAATCTTTCCGTGGGCAAAATGCTCCTCGGAGCCGTCGTCCCGGGCCTTTTCCTGTCTTTTTGCTATTGCACCTACATCCTGGTTAGATGTTTCCTTAACCCGCATATCGCCCCGCCCGTTCCTCCAGGAGAAGTGCGAATCCCTTTCCTCATAAAGACGGGCCGGCTGGCGGTTGCCATCGGGCCCCTGGTGATGCTCATCATGGCGGTGCTGGGGAGCATCTTTTTCGGGATCGCTTCCCCCACAGAGGCTGCCGGGACCGGCGCTCTGGCCACGATCCTTCTGGCTGCCGGCCACCGCCGGCTCAATATGGGGCTCCTGAAAAAGGCCGCGTCCACGACGGTGAAAGTGAGCGGCATGGTCCTTCTGATCGGCATGCTGGCCTCTTCCTTTACCGGCATATTCATGCGTGCGGGTTGCGACGAAGTCGTGGCCAAGTTCATCCTGAGCATGCCCGGGAGCAAGTGGGGCGCCTTTACAATCATCATGGTGATCTGCTTCGCCCTGGGTTTTTTCATCGATTGGCTGGGGATTCTTTTTATCATGGTTCCCATCATCACCCCCATCGGGGAAACCCTGGGATTCGACCCCCTGTGGTTTGCCATGATGATCTGCATCAACCTGCAGATGTCCTTCATGACCCCTCCCTTCGCTTATTCGATCTTCTACCTCCGGGGGGCCGCCGATCCCAGCCTGGAAGTGACCACGAGGCACATTATTAATGGGATCATTCCGTATGTTGTACTGATCTTGATCGCTCTCGTGGTGTTTATCATGTATCCGGGAATCATCCTCTGGTTACCTTCGAAAATGCTGTAGGAAAGGCATTTGACGCTGTCCATTATGAAGAAGTCAGTAACAGTTTAGTGTCTATCTTAGCCGCCGGCAATCGATATCTTAACTTGTATTTTGGGGACATCCTATATTCCCCCCGGTTAAGATTCTTAGCTATTAAAAAAGGGGTTAGATTTTTCGTCTAACCCCTTGATTTATTTTTGGTAGCGGGGCTTGGATTTGAACCAAGGACCTTCGGGTTATGAGCCCGACGAGCTACCAGACTGCTCCACCCCGCGTCATTTTATTCAATTCTAAATGAATCCCAGGTATGTGTCAAGTTCCTTTTCTAGGCCCTTTTCCCGGCCCAGCTTCCTCCACAGACCAAAACCATCCAGGAGGAAAACGCTCAGCCTTTACCTTTGCAGCTCTAATCTTTTTTAGAGGTATTTAAAAAGGCAGTTCCGCAGAAAAATTATCTTCCGGCAGCTTTTCTCTTGGAAGCCTTGAGGGGATCCACTGACTTGGTTGCCTCAGAAGCCTTTTCTTTTACAATATGCGTACCTAAATTGCAGTCGCGACCAGACCATTTTGCTGCCGGGTCCGGGCAAGCAATACAGTATTCGCCCGCAGGAAACACTGTCACTCGCTCACAACCCTGGCAGCGGTCGACAATCGGATAGCATTTCCCTCCATTGAAGGAGCACCCTTTTTTGCCCATGAAGGCGCACTCCCTCCCAATTTTGATCACTTCGCAAACCATCTCCGACCTCCCATAAAAAAATTGATCAGGCCAAAGACCTGATCATTTATTTTGCCCCCCGGAAAAGTTCATTTAGGAGAGCTTTAAATATAAAATATTATATGATTTTTTTAAGCTTTTGTCAATATTTTTTTATTTTTTTTATTCCTTCTTACCTTTCACCTTTCATTCTTGATAAGGAAAAACTTGTTTTCCAAAAATGAAGGATGATGAATTTGTAAAAATTCGTTATTCCCGCGCAGGCGGGAATCCAGGATGCATGAAAGACATTGAAAAAATTGGATTCCCGTTTTAACGGGAATGACGGAAAAGCCAATAAAAAGACTTTTTACGAGACCATCAAGAACGGCAATTTTTATTAATTCGCTACTCCAAACCCGGGATTTTAAATAATGACGTCGTATTCCGTGGGGTCTACCACCGCCTCGATGACCAATGGCGCATTCCCCTTCAGCCCTCGCTGCAAAGCATCACGGAACTCTTCTTCCGCCCGGGCTACGACCACTTTCGCCCCGAATAAGTTATCGCTCGAAGCATATTCAGGGCCAAACAGCTCTACACCATACCGGTGATATTCTTTTCGGCTCTGCTTCACTTTGATCAGGCTCAGAAAGCAATCGCGAAAAACTACAAAAATAACTGGAAGCTTCAGACGGACAGCCGTGTTAATCTCCCCTACCATCATCAGAAACCCGCCGTCGCCAACGCAGGCCACTACTGGCCGCTCCGGCAGTACCAGTTTGGCGGCGATGGCTGCCGGGATGCCGAAACCCATGGAAGACCAGCCATTGGAAACAAGGAAATTCCCCGGCCCTCTCGCATCCCAGAGCTGGCCGATAATATGGGTATGCGCTCCCACATCTGCCACCAGGATGCCGTCCGCTGGAAGGATTTCCCGCATGGCCAGAAGGGCATGGTGGGGTGAAAAATTCGCCTGCGGCGGGGTCAAGGCCCGGTAAAGCTTCTGCCGGTGAGCCCGCAGCGCTTCTAAGTCCCAGCGGTGCTGCAATCTGTCCAGTCCCGATAGGCTCTTGAGGATTTCCCGGATATCCCCAATAACCTGACAAGGGACGGAATATCCGCTGGCG
>JAOUFX010000578.1 GCA_029857975.1 Deltaproteobacteria bacterium
ATGGCAACGCGAGCCGGGTATTGGCTGACGGGAAGATCGATTACACCAGAATCGGAACGCTCATCGAGGAGTTTCGGGATTGTGTACAAAAAGAAGGAATCCCCATTCCCCAGGCCCTGGCAGTCGCCACCAGGAACGCCGCCCGTCTTTTAGGGATGGCCAACGAACGGGGCAGTCTGCAGGAGGGATTCTGGGCGGATCTCGCGCTATTCGCCGAGGACCTGGAACTGACCGACCTTATGGCTGGGGGGCGATGGCTGTTGCGGGATGGGGTGATGGCCCAACTCGATCCCTTTGAATAAAAATTTGCGGTCCGGGATAACGCAACCCAAATCCCGGTTTTCCAATCTGGGCCGATTCATCCCCGGACGAGTCGCTGCCCAATGAATCGTTTCGCCTAAGAGCTTCAAAGGAGATCGGCATGGGCCAGAAACCGTCTCCGGACCAGGAGGCACATTTCGGTGCCAGTTTGATTTTCATTTTTTTGGGCGGGGCAATCGCCATCGGCGCGCTGCGCTATGATTTCGGATCTTTTCAGAATCCGGGGGCAGGGTTTGTTCCCTTTTTTTCCGGGTTCGCGATTGCCCTTTTTTCCGCCTTTACCCTCCTGAGGGCGCTGAAACTCGGATCGCCCCCCCTTCGGGAAATCTTGGCAGGAACGGGGTGGCGGCGGGCATTCATCGTCACGGTTGCTCTCCTCCTCTATTCCAGCTTTTTGAACCAGCTTGGTTTTCTGGTTGCGAGCGTCATCCTGCTAATTTTCCTATTCCGGGTTCTGGAACCATCCAGCTGGCGAGGGACCATTTTCGCCGCCTTGGTCACGACCTTGGGGTTTTACCTGGTTTTTCAAATCTGGCTGGAAGCCCAGCTTCCGGCTGGGTTACTGGCATTCTGAGGAAGTCCCTTGATGGAGATTATTCAAAATCTGTTCGTCGGTTTTGGGGTCGCCTTTCAGCTTAATAATCTTTTCCTCTGTTTTATCGGGGTATCCCTGGGAACCCTCGTAGGGGTCTTGCCGGGGTTGGGCCCGGTTGCGACCATGTCCCTCCTTCTACCCGTAACCTACAACGTCAACCCCGTCGGGGCGGTCATCATGCTGGCGGGTATCTACTACGGGTCCATGTACGGGGGGTCCACGACCTCCATTCTGCTGAACATCCCGGGCGAGGCGGCTTCCGTGGTGACTTGCCTGGACGGGTATCAGATGGCCCGCAAGGGAAGGGCCGGGCCAGCCCTGGGGATTTCGGCGATCGGCTCTTTTATCGGGGGAACCTTCAGCATCGTCGGACTCATGCTCGTCGCCCCCCCGCTGGCCGAATTTGCCTTAAAATTCGGTCCCCCCGAGTACTTTTCGCTGATGATCCTGGGAATGGTCATGCTTACCTTCCTGAGCGGGGAGTCCATGCCGAAGGCCCTCTGCATGGCCGCCTTGGGGGTGGCGTGGGGGACGGTGGGGATGGATATTCTTTCGGGGACGGAACGCTTTACTTTCGAAATTCCCATCCTCATCGACGGAATCGGCCTCGTCCCGGTGGCCATGGGGTTGTTCGGCATTTCGGAAGTGCTCCTCAATCTGGAGCTCTCCATCAAGCGCGAAGTATTCAAGACATCGCTGAAAGGACTGCTGCCGAACCTTGAGGATTGGCGGCGAAGTTTCTGGCCCGTCGTCCGCGGGTCGATTTTGGGCTTTTTTCTGGGCATCCTCCCGGGAGGAGGAGGCGTCATCTCTTCCTTCACGAGTTACGCCCTGGAGAAGAAAGTCTCCAAATACCCGGAGCGTTTCGGCACGGGGGTCATTGAAGGAGTGGCCGGTCCGGAGACGGCCAACAACGCCGGGACCGGCGGGGCTTTTATTCCCCTCCTCACCCTGGGCCTTCCTTCGAACGCGGTCATGGCCATTCTCCTGGGGGCCTTGTTGATCTACGGAATGCAGCCCGGCCCATTGCTGATCAAGGAGCATCCCGACCTGTTCTGGGGGGCCGTTACCAGCATGTATGTGGGGAATGCGATGCTCCTTCTCCTCAACCTTCCCCTGATCGGCCTCTGGGTGAAAATCCTGAGGATCCCCTACCGGTTCCTCTTCCCCCTCATTCTCCTCTTCTGTCTTGTGGGGGCCTACAGCCTGAACAACAACACCGACGAAGTGAAGATGATGGTGATCTTCGGGGTCGTCGGCTATTTTTTGAGGAAGTTCAAATACCCTCTCGCTCCGGCGATCTTAGCGCTGGTTCTTGGACCCATGCTGGAAAAATCTCTGCGCCAGTCCCTGCTCATGTCTTTGGGAAGCGGCTGGATATTCTTCACGAGGCCGATTTCGCTCGTTACTTTTCTCATCAGCTTTGCGCTTCTGGGCTCCTCGATCCTCCCCTGGATGAAAAGAAAGCGGGAGGAAATCAGGGATTCTTCGTACGGCGACTGAAGGCGGGTGGAGGTGCGTTCCTCCCCTGCGGTAGAAAATATCAGGCAAAACACACCATCTCAGCAAGGCTGAGAAGATCGGAGGAGGTATGAAAAGAAGAGGGTATAAGGTAGGGCTGGTTGTTTTGTTGTCACTTTTTCTTTTTCTGGTTCCCAATCTGGTGCGGGCCGAGTTTCCCGATAAGCCGATCCAGGTTCTCGTCGGTTGGCCCGCCGGGTCGCAGAACGACATGATCGACCGGGAAATCGCCAAGGCGTTGCATAAGATCCTCAACCAACCGGTGATCATCCAAAACCTGCCCGGGGGGGGCGGAGCCCTTGTTCTGGGCCGGATCAAAACGGAAAAGCCCGACGGTTATACGCTTTTCCAGACCGGGACGGCCATGTACTCGCGAACCCCTCACCTGCGCAAGGTTCCCTACGATGCCTTGAAGGATTTTGCCTATCTGGGCCAGCACGCCCTGTTTCAGTTCTGCATCGTTGACCGCGCCAATAACCCCTGGAAAAACTTCGATGAGCTGATCGCTTATGTCAAGAAGAATCCGAATAAAGTGAAGTACAGCACTTCCGGCGTCGGAACCTCGATGCACCTGGTGATGGAATACCTGGCGAAAAAAGAAAACTTGAAGTGGATCCATGTCCCCTTCACGGGCGGAACCGAAGCATCCGCCGCCTTGCTGGGAGGGCATGTGGATGTGTACTCGGCCTCTTTCGGGCTGGAGGCGGAGCATGTTCGCGCGGGGCGGCTGCGCTTCCTGATTTCCACCATACCGAAACGGGTCACCCTTTTCCCGAATATGCCCACGATCACCGAAAAAGGTTATGATTTCTCACTTATCAGC
>JAOUFX010000579.1 GCA_029857975.1 Deltaproteobacteria bacterium
TGGAAGGTACATGGGGAGGCCGAAAAGTTTCAGCCTTCGGCTGTGGGGTAGATGGAAGGAGGCAAGAAAAAAAAGTTAAACGGGGAAGAATTTTCTCTCAGGCTCTGCCAAACTTTTTGGATGGTTTCCTGCAGCAGAAGTTCCAGCAAAGAAAACCTTTTTTTCTCGGGATAGATGACTTCCGGTTCCCCTTTGATCCCCACCATCTTTGCCGCCAAGGCGATCGTATCCTCAAGGTTTCCCAACTCATCTACCAATCCCAGGCTCCTGGCTTGATCGCCGGTGAAAATCCTGCCATCCGCTAAAGGCCGTATTTTTTCCAGCGGAATTTTTCTTCCTTCGGCCACCGCCCGGATGAATTGCTCGTGAACACTATCCAACACCCCTTGGAGCAATTTTTTTTCTTCCGCAGTCATCCGGCGGGTGGGAGAGCCGATGTCTTTGTGCTTGCCGCTTTTGATCACGGTGGTGCGCAAACCGAGTTTGTGCAGCAATTCTTCCACGTTTAGGCTTTCCACGATCACACCGATGGACCCGGTGATCGATCCGGGATTGGCCAAAATCTTATCGGCGGCACAGGCAATGTAATAACCTCCCGAAGCAGCAGCAGAGCCGACCGAAACCAAAACCTTTTTCTCCCGCTGCACCTTTTTCACTTCAGCGTAGATCTCTTGAGCCGGCCCTACAGCTCCTCCCGGTGAATCGATGCGCAGCACGACCGCTTTAACTTTTTCATTCTTCCGGAACTTGATCAATTTTTCGATCACAGGTTGGGGGTCTAAAATGACGCCTTTGATGTCGACGATGGCAATCTTCTCGTTCCCCCACCAGCTTTCTTCCCGGCTGGCAATATAAGAAAGGGCCCAGATGCTGATCACGAAAAGGCTGAACAGCACGGTAAAGACCATCATCCCCAGAAGGACAGGGTGTTTCCTCATCTGGAATTTACTGCTCCCGGAGGTTATCGCTTTCGCGTGCTCTCTTCTCCAATCCTTCCTTCAACATGCGCCCGAAGTCGGAGGTGTCGTCATCATAGGCGGGGGGGGATTCTTTCCGAGAAGGATGCGCTTGGGAACGACCTACTTCTTTGATGCTTAGGCCGATTTTATGCTTTTTCGGATCCACGTTGATGACTACGGCTTGAACTTCATCCCCTACTTTGGTCACTTCCGTCGCCTTTTCCACCCGCTGGTTGCTTAACTCCGAAATATGAACCAACCCCTCGATCCCCGGTTCGATCTCCACGAAAGCCCCAAATTTGGTGACATTGGTTACCTTGCCCTGAATGGTCTGGCCGATTCTGAAACGATGATGGACCTCGTCCCAGGGGTTCTTCTGAATTTGTTTCATCCCCAGAGAGAAACGTTGATTTTCTTTATCAATGTTCAAAACAATCGCTTGAACTTCCTGCCCCTTTTTAAAAACTTCCGAGGGATGCTTCAGGCGCTGAACCCAGGAAACGTCGGAAATGTGCACCAAGCCGTCAATCCCTTCGTCAATTCCGATGAAAATTCCAAAATCGGTGATGTTTTTAATCCGCCCCTGGATCTTCGTTCCCACAGGATAACGTTCGGCAATCGAGTCCCAGGGATTGGGGGTGGTCTGCTTTAACCCGAGGGAGATTCTTTTTTGCCCAGCTTCCACTTCCAGCACCATGACTTCCACTTCATCCCCTACAGATAAGATCTTGGAGGGATGTTTAACCCTTTTGGTCCAGGACATTTCCGAAACATGGACCAACCCCTCTACCCCTTCTTGCAGTTGAATGAAAGCGCCATAATCGGTGATGGAGGTAACTTTTCCCTTTACTCTCGCTCCCACCGGGAATCTTTCAGTTATTTTCTCCCAGGGATCCGGAAGGGTTTGCTTCAGTCCCAGGGATACGCGCTGGTGTTCCCGGTCGAACTGCAAAACTTTGACTTTGATTTTCGAACCAAGGGTTAGAACTTCAGAGGGGTGGTTGATGCGGCCCCACGAAATATCCGTGATGTGCATCAATCCGTCGATCCCGCCTAAATCGATGAACGCCCCGTAATCGGTAATATTCTTGACCACTCCTTCGACGATCTGCCCTTCTTCCAGAATCTCCAAGGTTTTCTGCCGGTGTGATTCCCGCTCTTTCTCTAAAAGAATACGACGGGATAAAACCACATTCCCCCGCCGGCGGTTGAGCTTGATAATTTTAAATTTAAGAGTGCTGCCGACAAGTTTCTCTAAATTGCGGATGGGGCGAATGTCGACTTGGGAGCCAGGCAGAAAAGCCATCACGCCAATGTCCACATTCAGTCCTCCCTTGATCCGGGAGACGATTTTCCCTTCAATGACCTGGTCTTCATTCCAGGCGCGGCTGATTTCTTCCCAGAATTTAAATTTGTCAGCCTTTTCCTTCGATAGGTTCACCAACCCCGTTTCCGACTCTTTCCGCTCCACAAAAACATCGACGGAGTCGCCGACGGACGCAACCATCGTTCCATCCTTGTTATAAAATTCCCGCAAAGGAACCTGGCCTTCCGATTTGAACCCGATGTCAACCGTTACAAATTCTGGACCGACATGGATCACCCGCCCGTGTACGACTTCTCCTTCTTGTACTTCGTGCAGGCTCTCTTCGTATAGGGCTTGAAAACTCTCCCCTTCTTCGGGTTTACCTTTGGTTTCGCTCGGTTCTTCAACTACCTCTGGTGGAAGACCATCTTCCCCTTTTTCGGTTAAAAGTTCTTCCTCTTTTACTGACATCAAAAAATACCCCCTCACGCTTTTTCCTTCAAATGAATTATGGGATTATAACATATTAAAAAAAAACCACAACCATAATCAAACGGCCCCGCCTTTAATTTTTTGGCGTTCTCTTTATCCCTTTTCCATAACTTTCAGAATGTTTTCGACGACTTCTTCGGGGGTCGATTCCGTGGAGTCAATGAACAAGGCATCTGGAGCCGGGCGGAGGGGGGCCAATTCCCTTGAGGAATCCTGTTCGTCCCTCCGGACCATTTCTTTTTTTACGTCCTCCATTTTCAAGGAAAGTTCCTTCATGGTAAGTTCCCGGTAGCGCCTGCGGGTCCTTTCCTCCGGTTGCGCATCCAGAAAAAATTTATATTCAGCATGGGGAAACACAACCGTTCCCGTGTCTCGGCCTTCGGCTACGATTTTCCCCTTGGCTCCTATTTTTCGCTGCAGCTTCACCATTGCTTCTCGGACCGGCCGCTTCATCGATACCCTGGAAGCCATCCCTCCGACCTCAGGTTCGC
>JAOUFX010000581.1 GCA_029857975.1 Deltaproteobacteria bacterium
CGGGCACCACTGCAGGCAGGATAGGCATTGTTCGCACCGGTGCAGCCACTCTGGCTTTCCATTGCTCATCCCGATATTGCCGGCCGGACAGACTTGCTCGCAGATTCCACAGCTATTGCATTTATCGTCCACCCAGAATTTCTTGTCTAATTTGTAAACATACGGAAAAGACATCTTATAGAACCAGGAAAACAAGATATTCTGCCACAAAGGGCCTTTGTCGACCTTTTTCCGCTCACCCCGAAGGACAGGTCCGGCAATCGCCTGCACTTTTTCCCGGGCTTCCTTGTACCGCCGTTGCTGAGTGTCAATCGGTCCGGGCCCGCCCCAGGGGATGTAATTGGAAGGCATGACAAAGGAATAACCCATGGCGAGCGGTAATTGACGGTTTGACATTAATTTTTGCAGCTGCAGCAGGGTGGCGGCGGGCTGCCCGGCATTGACGGCCATGGCGAAAAAGTACGTATCGGGTTTGACCTGAAGATGATTGATAAACTGGATGACCCGCATGGGCAATCCCCAGATGTGGACCGGGAAGATGATACCCAGCGAATCGGCCTCGACCTTAAAGTCTTTTGATAGGTACGGCATAAATTCAAGGGTGGCCTCTTTTAATTCCAGCAT
Source organism: Deltaproteobacteria bacterium (assembly GCA_029857975.1). The sequence goes on from JAOUFX010000581.1 coordinate 625, forward strand.
CAACTGGCGTGCGACCCACAATGAATTACCGGTTCCGGTATAAACATACAGCCTTATTTTCAAGCCCAGCCCTCCATTCTAACGGCATCTTTTTTACCATCGTTTACTCCTAATTTCCCATGGCCGTTTGGCCACCCGCGAACCATGAAAATCGAACTTTGGGCGTCCCCCTCACCCCGCCCTCTCCCCCCAATTTTGGGGATAGGGGAAGGGTGAGGGGGCTATTTTCTAAGTAATTCTTGCCCAGATCTTAGGTACCGCCGGCTTTACGGAGATCTTTTTCTTTCGAACGTTTGTTTTGAGATGCTAAAGAAATATTATATCAGGGGAGGAAGGAGCCTGCCACTGATAAGACGCCTAAAAACTTGACATCTTTAAAGAAAAGATGATAATTTCAGCTTATTCCTACCCGAGGAGGGAAGCCTATGCCGGCGGCTGACTTCATTCCATTCCCTTCGAACCAAGTTGACGAAAACCCAGACTATGCGCCTGGGGCTATCCTTAAACCGAGACTCTCGGACCGTCTGCTCGAAACCCTGCGCTCCCGCCATTCTTTCGCCACCCATCCGGGTGAAGACGGAAATGACATCCGAACAGTTCAGGGGCTTCTTGGCCACAAGGACGTGAAAACGGCCATGATCTATACCCACGTGTTGAATCGCGGCGGACAAGGAGTCCGCAGTCCAGCGGACAACCTGTAATCAGGGGTGAACTTACGCCGAACGAATACGCCGCGATGAGAGAGTATCGAGAGTCGTACCGGGTGTGCGTCGTCAAGAATGCACTAAGCGAACCCCGCTTAGAGGTTTTTGCTTACTCCCCGGAAACCAAGTAGTGGAAAAATCTCGAGGGGCGGGTTCTTAACATTCAAGAGATTATCGCGGCCAGATGCTCAGCCACCTGACTCGTGGTTCGACACGATGGATATTGGCGTTTTGCTAAAAGTGTGCCGGGAGGTCCCGTTGAGAAGGACGGGATGTAGTTCCGATATTTCCATTGTGATTAATAAGTGGGGAACGCTGCTGACTTTTTTAATCTCATTTTCCTGGTTGCGATTATTAACCAGCGCCCGCTTTACAACACGGATATGGGATGTTTCTGACAGAGGTTTTCAAGGTAATGAATTAATAGGTGATCCCTATGTACTGTGATGGAGGAGGAGAGGCATCGTGAGGAACCATCCTATTCTGATTCGTCTTCGGATAATTTGAAATCCGCTTAGTTTGGTGCTATTGTATGATAAAAAGAAGGAGAGAATTCTATGTCCATAACCATGCAAAAAGACGAAGCCCACAAAATTATCGATCGGATGCCACCAAATGCTACATGGGATGATCTCATGCGCGAAATTTACGTCCGGGAGGCGGTTGAGCGCGGGCTGGCTGACAGTAAAGCAGGCCGGACCAAGGACGTGAAAGAGATCCGGGGGAAGTACGGTCTACCCGAATGAAAGTTCATTGGACCAATACGGCGGAAGGACATCTTGACGCCATCTATGCTTACATTGCTCAAGATTCGCCGGAATATGCCCGGCGCATGGCGGATCGGCTTACCCGAAGATCTCAGCAAATTGCCGAATTCCCTTTCTCAGGCCGTAGAGTCCCCGAATATGATGTTGACCAAATTCGAGAAGTGATTGAAGGTTCCTTCCGCATCATCTACCATATAAAGTCAGATCAGATTGACATCCTGGCTGTCATCCATGGAGCCATGGATGTGCTGGGTACATCTGAACAAGAAAATGAGTGAAAAGGACGGGATGCTGCTCCGATATTTTCGTTGCGATTCATGAGTGGGGAGTACTACTGACTTTTTTTAATCTCATTTTTGGGATTGCAATTATTAGGTAGCGTCCGCTTTACAACCCGGGTATGGGAGTGTGGCCAAGGGCTATGGGCTCAAGGTCACCTTGGTTTCGAACTCGCGGTTTGTTGTTGTCGCTTGTAGACAAACGCCACCACCACCGCTCCCAGACCGACGATCCCCAGGGAAGAAAACGCCCAGCCCCAATGGGCGTAAAGCCTGCCGATGGTGCCTGGGTTGGTCCAGTCAAGAATCAGCCCGAAAACCAAAGGCGCCACTGCGCCTGCGCCAAACCCTAAAAGCGATCTTAATCCAAAAGCTGCGCCCAGATAAGCCGGATCAGCGGCTTCGGAAAGGGCGGCGGAGAGTACCGGTGAGTCACCCAGGGAAGAAAAGGCGTAAATCGCGCCCAGGCCAATAGTGATAATGAGCGGCCAGCCGAAAGTCCAGCCGAAAAGAAAAGAACACATTGAGCTAATTCCGGACAAAGCCAACAGCATCACCACCCGACCTTGACGGTCGGACAAAAGGCCCATGGAAAAAGAGGCCAATATACCGGTGAAATGGAAGAAGGCCGTGGCGTAGGAGCCCAGGCCGGCTGCCTTTAAAGCCTCCGCTCCGCCAAAAGCGAAGCAAGCGGCAAGGAAAGCCGGTGTCCAGGTCCACATGCCAAGGAGCTCCCAATTATGGAAGCAGTAGCCGGCAATCAGCAGCATGACCGGCTTATTTTTGACCACATCCCCGACAAATCCCCGCTTGCCCTGGCGCCTGACCACGGTGTTCTCGGTCCGCCAGAGGGCGAGCCAAGCTATGGCCGCCC
>JAOUFX010000580.1 GCA_029857975.1 Deltaproteobacteria bacterium
ACATGATGAGTACGGGCAGAGATATCTTTTTAAGTTCTTCACCCAGGTCCGTGATGGACGGTCGCTGCCGCTGCACACCCAGCAGGGTGTAAGCCGAGCCCGTGGCTGAGTGTTCCTCGAACTGCCGGCGGAATTCCTCCCCAGCCCGGGGGTTTTTGTTTTGCAGCTGCACCCGCGCCGGCCCCTGAGCGTAGCTGCCGGAGACACTTTTCATCCCTTCCTTCATCATCTTTCCGGCCATCTCGGTCACCCTCTTGTGGAACTCCTGGCGGTTCTGGCCGCTGCCATAGCCCGAACCGGCGATGGTGAGGGAGCGAGCGCGTTGGGGATGTCTCATTCCAAACAGCAGAGTTGTATAGCTGCCCATGGAAAGCCCGCAGATGTGGGCCGTCTCGATAGCCAAGGCGTCTAACAGCCCCTCTACATCCCTAACCTGTATATCCTGGGAGTAGGCCTGTGGAGAATCCGGTACGTCAGAAGGTAGATAGCCCCGGGCCGAGTAGGTGATAGCCCGGTAGCGGCTGGAAAAAAAACGCACCTGCGGCTCCCAGCTTCGCCAGTCCCCGGCGAACTCGTGCACAAAAAGGACCGGAATGCCGCTTCCTGCTTCCTCATAATAGAGGTTTATGTTGTTGACGAATACCGTAGGCATAATATCCTCCTATGTTTTTCCCCAGCGCCCCACCACAAAGGCGCCGGTATTGAGTTTCTTCCGGCGTCCTTCGAGCTCAATCTCAGCGGCAACATGGGTGTTATCTTCCTTTTGAAAATGAATGGCAGTTTTGATCACTCCTTCTACGGGGGCAAGAGAGCGTAATTCATCCGGGGATCTGAAAATCGCCTTTTCAAATAAGGTGTGCTTCTTGTCGGCCTCCGCCCTGCGGCGTGAGGCCCAGGGGCTGAGACTGTTCAGAGTCGCCACTACGATGGTCCCTCCCCTTTTAGTCACTCGAAATAGCTCGCTGAAAGCCCTCCGGCCATCCTCGACGAACTCAAGCGTGGTTACCGACGCCACCCAATCGAATGAGCCCTCCGGAAAAGGCAGGTTCGCAATATCCCCTAAAACCATTCGGAACCAGTATCCCCGAGCCTTTGGCCCCGCCCGGTTGAGCATGGGCATGGAGAGATCAAGCCCGATTACTTTTGCCCCGCGGGAAAGCATATCAAGAGTGAACACTCCCGTGCCGCAGCCAGCATCCAGGATAATCTCTCCAGGGGCCGGATCCAGCAGTTCCCGCAGCAACTCCCCTTCATATTTTTTTATCAGAGCGCCAATGGGGGTTGCAAACCACCTGTCATATTCTTCGGGCCATTCATCAAAAAGCCTGCTTTTTTCCTTCCGGAGAATCAAGTTATCAATTCCTTTAGATACCACGAGAAAGATTCTAAGTCTAAATAATCCTTTTAGCATACTTGGCCAAATATTTCTATGTTCCCAGGCGATCCGCCGGCTAATGAAAAAAGTTGCAATCAAATCCGGAAAATGGTTATCATGTTAATCGGTATAAGAAGTTCTTATCTCTTCCGGCCAAAGTACGGAGGGGGTTCACCTTCAAGAGATTGATCCAGGGAATGAAGCAAGGGAAGGAGGAAACTTCATGAAGAAGTTAATTTTAATGATCGTTGGAATTTACCTGTTCTTAGGAGGGGGTCTGGCATGGGGGGATGCCACGATTGAAACAACGTTCCGGACAGGTGGAATCAAAGGTGCGGGGGCTACTGAAGGAACAACGATCCGCCGTTACCAGGCTAACAAAATGGTTGAATCGTCGTCTTCCAAATTCACGGGCGCCATCCTCTCCCGCCTTGCCGGGGGAAGCGAGAATATAAATATAACCCGTATCGATAAAGGGGTCTACTGGAGTATTGACCCCAAAGACCGGACATACAGTGAAAGTCCGATCGAAGCCTTCCAAAAAAAGGAATCTTCCAAGGAACGAGGGGAAAAAGAGAAACCCTCGATCCGCATCACCAAATCGGAATTTTCGGTGAAAAAAACCGGAGCCTCAGAAACGATCAACGGGTTTTCGTGTGAGGAATATCTGCTCACCTGGCTCCTGGAATGGGAAGAGATCGAAACCAAAGCCAAGTCCCGCAGTACCATGACCACCAATCTCTGGACAACACCCGAGACCGCAACGATGCGTAAAGCCCAGGCTGAAGAGAATGCCTTTCATAAGGCCTATGCCCAAAAATTGGGCGTGAGTCACTCACCGGAGGAAGCCAAGCAGATGGGTATGGCGGCCTTTGCCGCTGCCTCAGGGGCCCCACCGGAGGAAATTGAAAAAGGGTTAATCCGGATGAAAAACGAAATGTCCAAAATAAAGGGCTATCCGATCCGCTCGGTGGTAAGCTGGAATATGGAAAGTGAAAAAGGAGGGGCTGCCGCTCGCGAGGCCGAACCCTCTTCCGATTCCACCTCTGGTTTACCGGGGAACATCTCCGGACTTTTAAGCGGACTTAAAGGACGTATTCTGCAAAAGAAGGGGGAGGAGAAACCCTCGCCGACGGGGAAAGATGCACCTTTTTTTAGCGGCACAACGGAGGTAAAATCCATAAATATCGATTCCGTTCCGGCCGAAGTATTCGAGATCCCTGCGGGTTATACGAGGAAATAAAAGGCCGTACAGGATTTCTATTGGCATGTGTCCGGTATTACCAAGGGAAAACTTGTTGTCTTCGTAAAAAGTCCATCTGTCCCGCTCTGAGCGGGATTCCGCTTCACCCCCGCCCTGTTAGATCAGAAGCTCCGCATCGGAAGTATAGGACGGGGATTCGATTTCCAAGAGCAGATTCATCCTGGGGGCTATCTAACAGGGTGAATCTTTGCGGCGTACCTTGTAAGTACGCCTCTCTTCACAGGTTTTGCGCGCCTGGCATCTGGAGCTTTTTACTTTGCCATCCCAATTTTGACTTTTTAGAGATCATCAAACTTGTTGGCCAAGAAAATTTAAAAGGTCCAAGAGGAAGATTAGAAATCCCTGAATAGAGAGGATATGCCCAGCGATTTCCCCAGGAGGGTCAATTCTTTTACCGTATTGGGGGGCAGCGGGATACCCTCCCGCAGGAAGCGGATTTCGGTGCGGTATTCCGGCTCCCCCGGCATGAGAATTTCAGCAGCATTCTTTGCTTTTCCGCTCTCTTTGATACTTTGGATATAGCGGTCCATATTCTGCTTAAATTCTTCCCCCCCCAGAAAACAATCGGGGTCCAGGGCCATAAAGGAATGGCAGGTTCCCTGAATGCC
>JAOUFX010000582.1 GCA_029857975.1 Deltaproteobacteria bacterium
ATCGGATTCGGGCTCCGTGGCCTGGGCCGCCAGGACTCCCGCCTCCATGATTAAGGCTTCGGTGATCACCTGGCCGGAAAGAAGTTTCTCCGCCTCCCTGGCGCGCAGGGGAGAGGGCGCGACTCCTCCCAGGGCAAGGCTCGCTTTCCAGCAACGCCCTTGACTGCCCATAAAAAGGAGGGCCGCCACCGAGACAATGCCGAAATCACCATGGCGGCGACTGAATTCCATGAATGACCAGCCCGTATTCGGAGGAAGGGTGGGGATCCTCACCTCTACGAGGATTTCAGAAGGTTCCAAGGCCGAAGTGAGGTAGGTCACGAAGAACTCCTCCGCCCTCAGAGTTCTTTCCCCGGACGGCCCCGCCACTTTCATTTTTCCTTCCAGCGCAGAGACGACGACGGGGATCTCTGCAGTGGGATCGGCATGGACCAGGCTTCCCCCGATGGTCCCCCGGGTGCGGATGGGAAGATGTCCGATGTAGGAGATCGCCTCGGCCAGAATGGGGCACCTTTTCTGAACCAGCGGAGAAACCTCCACGGCCCTCTCTCGCGTCAGACCCCCGATGATCAGTTCATCTTTTTCTTCCCGGATATAATCGAGTTCTTTCACCAGATTGATGTCCACCAATATCTGTGGCCGGGCCACGCGGAAGTTCATCATGGGAATGAGGCTCTGGCCTCCGGCAAGAACTTTGGCCTCTTCCCCGTAACGCTCCAAGAGCCCGATGGCTTCCGCCACCGAAGCAGGAGCAAAATATTCAAAGGGGCTCGGTTTCATTTTTCTCTCCTATCTTTTACCCTGCGGGTTTCAGGATTTTTTCCATATTCTTGAAAAAATGTTCCAGCATCATCTTGGCCACGCCCCCAATCATCCTTTGCCCAACCCCGGCGAGCAATCCCCCCACTTGGACATCCCCTTGGTAGGAAATAAGGGTCTCCTGGTCCTGGGGCGTTAATTGGATGAGTGCCTCTCCCTTCACAAAGCCGGGAAGCCCTTTCCCCTCGCCGATCAGGCGGGTACGATGGGGAGGCTCGGCATCGGCGATTTCCATTTTCCCTTTATAGGACCCTTTTACTGCGGCTATGCCGATCTTCAAGTAGACATCAAATTTCCCCGGCTCCCGTTCCTCCAGTTTCTCACATCCCGGCAAGGCCTCCTGCAGGTGGTGGGGAGTATTGAATACCTCCCAGACCCGTTCCTGGGGTGCTGAAAAGGTATAGGTTCCTTCGATCTTCATCTCTCAATCTCCTTCGTGATCCATCAGCGATGTCCTAAGCCCACCGCGCTAATCTTTAATAGAATCGATCCACTTTTTGCTATTTTTTCTTTTTGGCCTGCTGAATCAGGTGCCATATTTTATTCGGGGTGAGGGGCAACTCGTCTATCTCTACCCCCAAAGGAGTCAGAGCATCCGCGATGGCGTTTCCGATGGCCACCGGAACGGACATACTGCAAGCTTCTCCCGTACCCTTGGAGCCCAGGGCCGTCAACGGCGAGGGAGTTTCGATGTGCCCGATCGCGACCTTGGGTACCTCCATGGCCGTGGGTACGAGGTAATCCTGGAAGGAGGCGGTCAGGCATTGACCATTTTCATCGTACGCAAACTCTTCATAAAGGCTTCCTCCCAGGGCGTGAGCAAGGCTCCCCATGACCTGCCCCTCCACGATCATAGGATTGAGGATTGTCCCGGCATCGTGTACGCTGGCCCATTTCAAGAACTTCACCAGGCCTGTCTCCGGTTCTACCTCCACCACGATGGCCTCGGCCACAAAACCGTAGGTATTGGAGGAATTCACCCGGTCCAGGTCATCTGGCGGCTTGGAGGTGGGCATGGAATAAAGACTGGTCCCGTAAAGACCCGCGTCCATTCCTTCCGGCAGGGCGGACTGGTCCCAGTGGGCTACCCCGGCCACGTGCCGCAGGCGAATGGATTTTTCCGGAGAGCCCTTGACGAAGACCTTCCCCTCCTCCATCACCATATCTTCTATATTGGCTTCCAATATATGGCCGGCAATCTTTAACATCTTTTCCTTAACCTGTCTGGCTGCCCGAACGACCGCCGTCGTTCCTTGGGAAGCGAAACGGCTGGAAAAGCTACCGGTCGTGATGGAGTATAGCCGATCATGGGTATCCACTACATTACTGACCGTCACATCCTTGGGGTCGATTCCAAACTCGTCGGCCACGATCTGGGAAATCACCGTCTCGTGCCCCTGCCCTTGCGGGTTGGTACAAACCATCACATGAACTCCTCCCAGAGGGTCCACTTTCACCACGGCCGATTCTCCGGATCCCGACTTGGGACGCTCTTGCTTCCGTTCCTCGACGGTCTTCCCTATGGCGACGTAGGCAATATTGGTGACCGAAGGGTCCACCACAGAGGTAAGACCGATGCCGACCAGCCTTCCTTCGGCCCTGGCCTTTTTTTGTTCTGCCCTCATCTTTTTATAATCGATCAGATCAAGGGCCATCTGGAAGGCCTTGGGGTAGTTGCCCGCATCGTAAATCCCTCCGGTGGCCGTGGTGTATGGGAATTGATCCGCCTGGATAAAATTCTTAAAGCGCACCTCCGCCGGGTCCATCCCCAACTTGGCCGCGACCATGTCCACCAGACGTTCCAGGCTGAAATAAAGCTCCTGACAGCCATATCCACGGTTCGGGGCCGTAAGGCACTTGTTGGTGCCCACCACCAATACTTCCCGCTCTAAGTTCCTGATTTGGTAAGCGCCGGTATGATTCCCGGTACTTCGATAGGCGCAGCCGGGCTCCGGTGGCCGGATGTAACCTCCGGTATTATCGATCGCCTTGTCCTTTAAACCCAGAATCGTCCCGTCCTTCTTGACGGCAGCTTCCATGTAAGTGACCCGATCCGTTCCGGTGGCACTGGCTAACAGATGCTCCCTCCGGTCCTCGATCCATTTCACCGTTCCCCCGATCTTTTTAGCCGCTAAGGTAATTAAAGCGACGTAAGGGTACATTCCGGTCTTGGTCCCAAAACCGCCTCCGATGTCTGCGGGAACGATCCAGCGCATTTTGTTTTCCGGGATTCGCAGGGCAATGGCCACCAAGGAGTGATTGACAAACGGCCCCTGGTAATTGTTGTAGACCACATATTCTTCAGAAAAAGGATTGTAGGAAGCAATCACCCCGTAGGTTTCAATGGGAGTAGAGCCGTATTTGGGGAATTTAAACTTCCCCTTTACCACTAATTCTGCTTCCCTGTAGACCTTTTCC
>JAOUFX010000583.1 GCA_029857975.1 Deltaproteobacteria bacterium
TATTTTAATCCAAAAATTTATTTTTTTTTCTAAAAGCCGGTATTCAATCTCCAGTGGATCATAGATCATCATCAGAGCTCGGTAGGCGGGTAAAACTTCTTTGATCCCCGGGAGTGGTTCGGAGGCGATGGCCAACGCCAGGGAGCGCACGGACCGGTTGACCTCAGGATCAATCCGGTTTTCAAACTCCACCAGGACGGCGCTATCCCCAGAGGGGCGGATTTTAGGCCACATCTCCCTTTCTCCTTATCTCCCCATCTTTGCCAGAGTATACCATCCGCCAAAATCCTTGTAAAATTTTCCTTTCTTTTTCCCATGATGTGGATAATGATACCTAAACAAGGCGATTCGCCACAGAGAGCACAGAGAAAATTTGAACTTATTTTGTTTTTAACTACGAATTTTTTCTCCGTGTTCTCTGTGGTTTCAAAAAATCGCTTAATTCAATTTAGGTAATCCCAATCGATGCCAGAAAAACTTGTTGAGCCTTTCCTTAAAAAAACATTTTTCTTGGCCCTGGGTCACTTGGTTATAGATCTTTACCCGGCCTTTCTGCCTGCGCTTTTGCCCTTATGGATCGAAAAATTCCAATTCTCCTTCACCCGGGCCAGCCTGTTGGCCATGGTCATGAGTTTTTCGGCCTCGATGACCCAGCCGGTCTTCGGTTATCTTTCCGACAAACTCGGCGGACGGAAGACGACCATCTTTGGTCCCGTCATCGGGGGTCTCAGTTTGAGCTTCTTGGGATTAGCCCACAGTTATTCATTGCTGGTTATTCTACTAATCCTGGGCGGGTTGGGAGTGGCTTCCTACCACCCCGAAGCCGCAGCCTTGACCACCTCCCTCAGCGGGCGGCGTAAAACTTTGGGCATGTCCATTTTCATGCTGGGAGGAAATTTTGGCTACGGCCTGGGGCCTTTCCTGATCTTATCGATCATCATCGGCCTGGGCTTGGAATGGAGCTTCCTGGCTTGCCTGCCTGCATTGGGAATGGCCTGGCTACTTTACAAGTATCCCCCTCTGGTTGAGAGAGGACAATCGATGTCTGCTCCCGCCGGCACCAAACTGAGCCTTACCGGAAATCGCAGGGTCATTCACTTCGGGGTTCTCTTGGCCGTAGTCGTGCTACGGGTTACCACCATTCTGAGCTTGATCACTTTTTTACCCATGATCCAAAAACTCCGGGGTTTTTCGTTGATGGCCGCTGCAAGTTCTTTTACCGTATTCATGGCCTGCGGGGCCCTGGGGGGTCTGATCGGAGGATACTTGTCCGATCGCTTCGGGCGAAAAAGGATTATCATCGCTTCCTTCACCATAATACTTCCGGCATTCCTGGCTTTTCTTTATTGGAGAGGACCGTCGAGCTTTGCCATCCTGGCTCTGCTGGGCTTTTTATTTTTCCTGAGCGAGCCCGCCTGCATTGTTTTGGCTCAGGAGATGGCTCCCCGGAAAGCCCGGACTGTATCCGGTCTGATCATGGGAATGTCCTGGGGTGTGGCCGGCTTGGGAGTGCTGGGGACCGGAGCTCTGGCTGACCTCATGGGCATAGAGGGGGCCCTGAGGTATCTCTTACTCCTTCCCATCGGGGCTCTGATACTCTCTTTTTCCCTTCCCCGCAGCTAACCGCAATGGGAACCCATCGCTATCACCCTCTACCCTCGTATTTAAAGCTTCCCAGGATGGGTTAATTACTCAACCACCCTCCATCTACAACGATGGTCTGCCCGGTTATATAACTGGAGGCATCGGAAGCCAGGAAGACGGCCACCCCTCCCAATTCCTCCGGATTTCCCCAGCGACCCAAGGGAATACGGCTGACAATGTCTTTATACCGTTCCTTATCCTTCTGGAGAGCTTCGGTCAAATCGGTAGTGAACCACCCGGGTGCGATAGCGTTCACCCGGATTCCGTATTGCGCCCAGCCATTGGCCAAGGATTTAGTGACCTGGTTAATCCCTCCTTTACTGGCCGCATAGCCCGGCACATTCTTGCCGCCGATGAAGGCAATCAGGGATGAAGTGTTCACGATCGAGCCCGGGCGCTTGGCGGCGATCATCGTCTTGGCCACAGCTTGGGCCAGGAAAAATGGCCCTTTGAGGTTCGTCTGGAGGACCACATCCCAATCTGCTTCGCTATACTCTTCAACCGGAGCACGGCGAATGTCCCCGGCGTTGTTGAACAGAAAATCGATCTTACCGAACTCTTTGACGGCTCTGTCTACGATCCTGGGGATGTCCTCCATCTTGGAAAGGTCCGCCGGGAATGGAACGACTGGCCCGCCAAACTGGCGCAACTCTTTGGCCGTCTTCTCCAGGACTTCTTTCCTCCTTCCCACGATCAAGACTTCTGCCCCTGCCTGGGCAACCGCAGTTGCCATGCCTTTGCCCAAGCCTGTCCCCCCACCGGTTACGATTCCACTTTTTCCTTTCAGGCTGAATTTCTCAAGCATCATCTCTCCTCCTTTCTAAATTATAAAAAGACGATTGGCCACAGAGGGCACAGAGGAAAGGTTTAAAAAACCTTTTTTCTACTTACGGGCAACAATCTTACCTCTAAACCGAACCAAATCGCAAGAAGGTTTTCATAAAACCCTCTTACTAATTGCTTGAATTTTTTAAACTGTGCTATCATGACTTTGGGCTGCTCTTCAGGGGTCACTTTTCCCGGACGCAGTCGAGAAAAAGGGTAACAACTTAGGAAAATTGTGGCAAGTAAAAGGAAAAATTCTCTCTTTTTTTACGGCTGGTACATTACCTTCGTCGGCACGATTGCCTATGCTCTGGGTTATGGATCGCGTTACTCCTTTTCAGTCATTTTCCCTTCCCTTCTCGAAGAGTTTAAATGGCCGAGGGATATCACGGCCACTATGTTCTCGGTTCATATTCTCATTTACGGGCTCACCGCTCCTTTAACGGGATACTTGGTCGATCGAACCGGCCCCCGCAAAACAATGGTGCTCGGCGCCATCTTGTTATCCCTTGGCTTAATCCTGTCCTGCTGGGGAAATGAACTCTGGCATTTTTGGGTCAGTTTCGGGATCCTCGCCGGTATGGGCCTCTGTCTTATGGGATCGGTCCCCTTTACCACCGTCATCCGGAATTGGTTCGAAATAAAGCGGGGCTTAGCCCTCTCCCTCATCTTCGCGGGCTCCGGTGGGGCCTTCGCCTGTTACCCGGCAATCGCCTGGCTGATCGATCGCACCGGTTGGCGCAATACCTTTTTGATTG
>JAOUFX010000021.1 GCA_029857975.1 Deltaproteobacteria bacterium
CTCCTTTTTCCTGTGGTTCGTGCCTTTTTTATAAGAGATTACCCCCCCGGTGTCAAGGAGAAACTCGCTCTTGCCTTGCGCCCCAGCCTTGCATATAATGGAGCCTCTTGCGATTTTCACCCGGGCAGAGGAGAAATAAAGTGACCCATGAAAAATCCTGGGGCAGAAGAATCTTATCCGCTCTCAACCTGATTCTCTGGTTGGCTTTCTTTACGGTTTTAACTATCGCCTGTACCTCCTTGACCGACCACATGATCAAATCTTTGGCCGTCAAAGAAGATATCCGCAAAGCCGATGTCATTATCGTGCTTGCCGGAGGGATCGATAAAGGACGTTATTTAAGCCTTATATCTTCCCATCGTTTATTGCGGGGGGCGCAGCTTTATTTTGAGGGTAGGGCTAAAAAGATTCTCCTTTCCGGGGGAGATCCCAAGAAGAGGGGAGTGGCGGAAGCAACGGTCATGGCTCAAGAAATCAGGCGGTTGAACATTCCGGCTGCGGACATCATTGTGGAGAAACATTCCCTCCGTACCCATGAACAGGCGGTAGAGATAAAAAAAATCGGCGAATCCCAGCGCTGGAAAAGTATTCTTTTAGTTACTTCCTACAGCCATATGAAGCGTTCTCTTATGGTCTTCGAGCATGCCGGCTTCAAGGTTTATCCTGCTCCTGCGGATCCCCATGAAAAATATACGGACGACCCTCTCGGCCGTATCAGGCTTTTTAAAATGCTGCTCCATGAATACGGAGGTCTTATTTACTACAAGGTTAAAGGGTGGATATAAAAAACAGGCGATAGGCAATAGGCTATCTGTGTTTACCCTGTTAGATAGTAAACATCTAACAGGGTGAATCCGTGTCCAAAAAGGAATTTTCTATGCAATCAAGTTTCCAGGCAAAAATTAAACCCGAAACCTAAAATCCGGGACTGGAAACTCGCAACCCGCAACATGAAATACGAAAGAAGGAAGGGGGAAAATGAAACGGCAATGGCGGTTCATGCTTGTGAATGAAACCTATGCGGATTTTTCCATAGGCACCTCACCCGCACTGGAACGGGGCGTGATGGAGGGGACGTCCCCTAATACGGTGGTTTTAAACGTGGCTCCGGAGGATAGCTTTACCGTGGGAATTCTGGACGATCCGGAGAAAGCCATCGATCTTAAATTTTGCCGGCAGAGGGATGTCGTCGTTCGCCGGAGGAACACCACCGGGGGAACGATTTACACGGCCAAAGGATCGGCGATCATATGTTACTACCTGCAGATGGCCGACCCGGCGGTTCCCCGAACCATCGGAGAGGCTTTTCCGAGGATTCTGGGAGATTTTGCCCAGGCCGCCCAAAATCTTTTCGGCTTTCCTGCCAGATATCGCCCGCTCAATGATGTGGAGGTGGAAGGAAGGAAACTGATGCCTTCCTCCTGCAAGGTGGAGCGGGACACCCTTGTTTTCCGCTTGGTCTTAAATGTCAAACCGCAGAATGTAGAAGTTACCTCTCAAGCGATCCTGCTGCCCCCGGAAAAAGTTCAGGATAAAACTCTAAAGACGGTGGAGGAAAGGATAACCCATCTGGAACGCGAGGCCGGCCGGGAAATCACCTGCCAGGACTTGGAAAATTATGCCCGCCAAGCCGTTCATTTATCGTTCGGTGAGATAGAATTCGTTTTCGGAGAAATGACCCCCCGAGAGAAAAAGTATTGGCAAGAATTCAGGGAGCTCTATTCCCGGGATAGCTGGTTCCTTGCCAACTCGGAGGCCTATCGCTTCTCCTCAATTCCTCCGGGAGCCAAAAGGGGCGAGCAGCGGGTCAAGGCTGTGGCCGGCCTAATCCGGGCGGTGGTCCTGAAACACGAGAATCGAATCTATGACATTATCCTCACCGGGGATTTCCATCCCCGTCCCCATAACATCTTGGGTGATATGGAATCCGCACTGAGGGGTGCAACGGTTATGCCGGATGAGATAAAAAGAAGGATGGGTGAGGTCTATCATCGTCCCGGCGTGGAAATTTCCGGAACCACTCTCGAAGATTTCACTGCCGCGGTTCTGGGTGCTTTAGAGAAAGCGTAGGGTAAAATTTTATCAAAGGCCTTGACCCTAACAAAAAAATCATCGGCTGCGGCCGGCAAAACGATGAATGAGGGTGGGAGAAACGCCAAGATAGTAAGCCGCAACGATCAATTGGTGGCTGAGGGTTGTCTTCCAGACGCCCCCCGCCATCCAGCGGCGGGCTGAGGTGATGGCAGGGTAGGAGGCGGTATGGATACGGCCTTTTCTTTTAAGACGGCGGACGAGTTCAAAATCCTCCAGGATGGGCATGTCCGGATACCTGCCCATCTCGCGGAAGAGAGCGGATCTGATAAAAATTGCCTGATCGCCATAGGGAAGCTGCAAAAAACGGGATCGCCAGTTGGCGATCCGCTCGATGATTTGCAGCCCCCGGGAGGTCGCGTCCAGGCGAAACTCGAAGGCCCCCGCGGCAACGCCTGGCTGAGTTAGGACCTGGCGAACGCAATCATCGAATCCTTCAGGTAAAAGAGTGTCGGCATGCAAGAAGAGCAATAGATCGCCCGACGCCATTTCGGCTCCGGCGTTCATTTGCCGGGCCCGGCCCGTCGGAGAATTAATTACCTTCGCCCCACAAGAGCGGGCGATCTCCATGGTTTGATCACGACTTCCGCCATCGACGACGATTCTCTCCACCTGCGAAGCATTGAGGGTCCCTCTCAGACACGCGGCAATGTTTTCTTCTTCATTCAGGGTGGGGATGATGATGGAGATCAGGGGGAAATTCCCTTGGGCAAATTTTTCCCAAACCGGCAGGTCTTCCGGTCGGTCCACATCGTCAAGTGGCTCGAGGAGAAAAACCCGGAGTTGCATCTTATCAGCGATCCGTAAAGTCTTTTCCAACACCTCACTGGTTCCCCAGAGAATTTCACTAAACAGTTGCGGAACGATTCTTCGTACCCCGATCAAATAATAACCCCCATCGCTGGCCGGACCAAGGACGAGGTCGTTGCTTTTGAGTAATTCCAAGGCTCTTTGCACGAGAACACCGGTGAGCCCCGGGCAATCCGTACCCACAAGAACAACGCGTTCCCCGCCTGATTGGAACGAATCAGCAATCGCACGGGCCATACGCTCGCCAAGGTCTCCCCGGCCCTGATCGTGGTACAAAAAATCCGGTCCCAGCCATTGGCGGAGGAGATTTTCGTCTCCTCCTGCGAAACGGACTTCTACGGATACGGGTGAGTGGGTTTGCAAAAATCTGGCCCAGGCCATGGTGTGCTCACCCATCCGCCGATGCAAATCCGCCGCTCCTTCCGGGCCAAGGACGGGAATTAAACGAGTCTTCGTCATGCCTGGTTCAGGATAGCGGGTAAAAATAATAAGCCGGTCAAGAAGCATTCTTTCTTTTTTAGCCACAGAGATCACCGGAAAAAACGAGTATAAAAAATTTCAATAATTTGATAATTAATCCAGGGAAAAAAATATATGACTCTCTGTGACCTCAGGGTCCTCTGGGGAGATAGAATCTTGAAGGCATGATCTCCGCCAGATCGATCAGACCAGAGCGCCTCCGCAAGAAGAACCGGATCCGGCAGTGCACCCGAAGCAGTGTTCGCCGGTAACGATCCGTCGTAAGGAGTGGGTTGCCGGATGGAAGGAGTGGATTTGATCTGGGGCCCCATGATTCACAGGACAGCCAAGCGCCAGGTTGAAGTCGCAATCATAGAGGGTGCCATCCCAGCCTACGCTGATCTGGTGGCGGCACATCAATCCCGCAACGGTTTGGGGGTTGAATGATTTCTTCAGAAGCTGAAAATAATTCTGGAGCTGACTCTGCCGCGTCAGCTCCGCACGAAATCGGCCCAAAGGCATATTGGTAATAGTCAACAGACGGGTAAAAGCGATATCAAATCTTCTCCCCAGCTCGCGTCGATAATCTTCTTCCAGGGCCGACTGGGGGGGCGGTAGGAAAGGCCCTCCCGGATTGTAGACAAGATTTAAAGGTAGGTCGGATTCATAGCCATAGCCCAAGCGGTTCAGTTTCTTAATGGCCGTGATGCTTTTCTCGTAGACCCCCAATCCTCTTTGGGCCTGGACATTTTCTTCCGAATAACATGGCAGGGATGCCACGAGGTGCACCCGGTGTTCTCTAAAAAATTTCGGGATATCCTCCATGCCTTTTTCGAGGAGCACCGTTAAGTTCGTTCTCACCTGCACCGCATGATCCGCTTGGCGGAGGGCGGTCACGAAACGACGGAAATGGGAATTCAGTTCAGGGGCTCCACCCGTCAGGTCAACCAGCCGACAACCCGCACTCCTGGCAGCCTTGAGGATCGACTGCATGATCGACCATTCCATCATCTCCCTGCGCCGGGGGGATGCTTCCAGGTGGCAGTGGATACATTGCTGGTTACACCGGAGTCCCATGTTCACTTGCAGGGTATCGATATCCAGGCTGAGCAAGCCGTCGCCGGTGATGCCGGCGGCATGTTTTTCAAAATCATTCATAATAATTTCGTTACTCTTCACGCCTTGCGCCTTACGCCTTACGCCTTCTCTCGTACACCGCATGGCCACCGAATTCATTACGCAGGGCAGCCAGCATTCGATCGGAAAAAGAATCGATCTTACGGGAACGGAAACGTTGAAAAAGGGAAGCGGCGATTACAGGTGCCGCCACAGCCATTTCGACAGCCTGTTGAACGGTCCAGCGTCCTTCCCCGGAGTCTTCCACGTATCCTTTAAGGGAGGAGAGGTTTTTGTCTTTCTTGAAGGCGGATTCCGCCAGTTCAAGGAGCCAGGAGCGGACCACGCTTCCCTGGTTCCACAAGTGGGCCACTTTGGCCAGGTCGAGATTCTTGCCGTAGGGTGACTCCTGAAGAAGCTCAAAACCTTCCCCGTAAGCGGACATCATTCCGTATTCAATCCCGTTGTGGGTCATCTTAACAAAGTGTCCGGCCCCTGTTGCGCCGCAGTAGAGATATCCATCTTGCGGGGCCAGCGTCTTAAAAAGAGGTTCAAGGCGTCGGTAAATTTTGCGCTCTCCCCCGATCATCAAACAGTAGCCGATTTTAAGGCCCCAAATGCCTCCGCTGACCCCAACGTCCAGATAGTGAATGCCCCCCGGTTTAAGTTCTCGGGCATGGCGGAGGTCATCCCGGTAAAAGCTGTTTCCGCCTTCTACGATAATATCTCCTTTGTTGAGTAGACCGCTGAGCTGGTCGATATGCCGAGCGGTTGGTTGGCCTGCGGGAAGCATAAGCCAGAGAACCCGCGGGGACTTTAAGATATCCACCAGTTCTTGAAGAGAATAGGCTCCTTGGGCGCCTTGGGCGATAATTTCCTTCGTCCGGTCCGGAGAACGGTTATAAGCCACAACTTTGTGCCCGCCTTTAAGCAAGCGTTTGGCCATATTCATCCCCATCCGGCCGAGGCCGATCATGCCAATCTGCATAAATCCTCCTTCAAAGAAAAAATATTGGGACGCAGATAAACGCCGATTTGAGGGATAAAGAAAAAAATTCAAATAGCTAGATTGGTTTAAAAAATTATTTTCTGTGTTTATCTGCGAAAATCTGCGTCCAATTAAATTTTTTTGGATAGAAAGGAATCTCGCTTGGCAGCAATTTCTTTCAAGAGTAGAGAGAAGGAATCGGAAAAAAGCTTGACTCCCTCCTTCTCCAATTGTTCGGTAACTTGGTTGATGTCCACTCCGGCCGCCTTCAGCTCTATAAAAAGCCTTTCTGCATCTTCGAGACGGTCCCCGATGGTGATTTGAGCCCTGCCATGGTCTTTGAAGGCCATAAGAGTTGCCTCCGGCAGGGTATTAATGGAATCCGGGCCGATCAACTCCTGGACGTATTTGATGTCGCTGTAGTTGGGATTCTTGGTCCCCGTGCTTCCCCATAATATCCTTTGAACGTTTGCACCTTTTAAATCCAAGAAGCGTGTTGACGAGAAGATATTTTTGTATTTTTGATAGGCCAGCTTGGCGTTGGCCACGGCCGCTTGGCCCAGCAAATTTTTCATCTTCTGCTTGGCGGGGTCCGTGGATGCCGAGGCCATACGGGTTTCGAGGAGTTTATCCGCAAGCGTGTCCACCCGGCTCACAAAAAAACTGGCCACGGAAACAATCTCATGAATCGGCTGCCCCTGGCGCGTCCTCTTTTCCAGGCCGCGGAGGTATACTTCAGCAACCTCTTCGTAGCGGTTCCGGGAAAAAAGAAGAGTGACGTTCACATTCACCCCTTCGGCCGTAAGTTGTTCGATTGCCGGAAGCCCCGCTTTGGTTCCCGGGACTTTGATCAGGATATTTTTCTTGCTGATAGCGGAGAATAAGCGTTGGGCTTCGGCAACGGTCTTCCCTGGATCGTAGGCCAGGTCAGGGGAAACCTCGATACTGACAAAACCGTCTTTGCCGCCGCTTTGCCGATAGGCAGGCCACAGCATATCTGCAGCTCGCGCGATGTCTTCCATGGCCAGGTCCAGGAATAATTCTTTTTCGTCCCGGATCCCTTTGTCGAGCAGGTTTTTCAGGGAGGCATCGTAATCTTTGCTTCCGGAGATGGCTTTCTGGAAGATGGTTGGATTAGAAGTTACCCCGGTCACGCCATCCTCCTCGATCCAACGCTTTAATTCGCCCGAGTCCAGCAGATGACGGCTCAAATTGTCAAGCCATACACTTTGTCCGATTTTCTGAAGTTTCCTTAACGCGTTGCCATTCATTGTCAACTCCTTCAAGATTCTCACCGCATCCTTTTTGGACAGGATTCACCCTGTTAGATGTTTACTATTTAACAGGGTAAACACCGATTATCAGGATATTTAAAAAAATTATCCGTGTTTATCTGCGAAAATCTGCGTCCAATTTAATTTGGTTTTCTGCCAAGAAGGGCTTTGACCTTCTTCACTATATTTTCGGATGTAAAGCCGAACTTTTCAAGCAATACTTTTCCCGGCGCCGAAGCCCCAAAATGATCGATCCCCATGGCCTCCCCGGATGAGCCCACGTATTTATACCAGCCATGAGTGGTGCCGGCTTCAATGGAAATCCTTACCGGTACAGCCGAGGGGAGAACTTGATTGCGGTATTCCTCAGGCTGCTTTTCAAAGAGTTCCCAAGAGGGCATACTCACCACCCGCACTCGCCAGCTTTCGGCCCGGAGTCTTTCGTAAGCCTCGAGGGCGAGGTGGACCTCGGAACCCGTTGCCATCAGAATCACTTCGGGTAGACCGGATGAAGCCTCCGCCAGGATGTAAGCCCCCCGCCTCAATCCCTCGGCCGGGGCATGGCGGCTGCGGTCGATGACGGGTAGGACCTGCCGGGTCATAATCAGAGCGACCGGCCCCTCTTTATGCAGGATGGCGGTTCTCCAGGCTTCGGCAGCTTCATTGGCATCTGCCGGCCTGATAACAGTCAGGCCGGGAATAGCCCGCAGGCTGGCAAGATGTTCTATGGGCTGATGGGTGGGTCCATCTTCTCCGAGGGCAATGGAATCATGGGTGAAAATATAGATAAGGTGAGGTTTCATGATCGCGGCCAGGCGGATCGAAGGCCGCATATAGTCTGAAAATACTAAAAAGGTACTGCCAAAAGGGATGACTCCTCCGTGCAGGGCCATTCCGTTCAGGATGGATCCCATGCCATGCTCCCGTACCCCGAAGAAAAAATTCGCGCCTCCGTAGCTCCAGGGACCTGACTCAGAGCCCTGGATGGGTCTTTCCTCCGGTTGAGAATACTGAAAATTGCCCAGACCTTTGAGCGCGGTATTCGTGGAAGGATTTAAATCAGCCGAACCCCCGATGAGCCAGGGAAGATGAGGAACGATGGCGTTCATGATCTTACTGCCGGCTGAACGGGTGGCCATCCCTTTGGGGTCAGAGGGGAAAGAAGGAATATCCTTGTCCCACCCGGCGGGGAGCCGGGAATCCATTCTTGGTTGCCATTGCCGGATCAATTCGGGATGGGCTTTCCCGTATAATTCTAATTTTGCCCGCCACTGATCCTCCAGCAGTCGGCCTCTATCCAGCACCTTGCGGAATTGAGCCCTTGCCTCCGGGGGAATATGAAAATGCGGCTCCACTGGCCATCCCAAGGTTTTCTTGGTGGCTGCGACCTCCTCTGGACCCAAGGGAGAACCGTGGGCTTCAAAAGTATCTTGTTTGTGGGGACTGCCGTAACCGATATGGGTTCTCACCGCGATGAGCGATGGGCGGGCGGTTTCCTTTTGAGCGGCGGCGATGGCCTGGGTAATGGCCCTTACGTCGTTGCCGTCGGCCACCGATTGGACATGCCAGCCATACGCTTCCAGCCGCCTGCCCACATCTTCAGTAAAGGTCAGCCCGGTTGCTCCACTCAGGGTGATGGAATTATTATCATAGAGAAAGATGAGCTTGCCGAGCCGGAGGTGTCCGGCCAGAGATGCGGCCTCGGCAGCGACCCCTTCCATCAAATCCCCGTCGCTAACGATGGCGTAGGTGTAGTGATTTACGATCTCAAAACCCGGCCGATTAAACTGGCAAGCCAGAAACCGCTCCGTGATGGCCATGCCGATGGCGTTGGCAACACCCTGACCCAATGGGCCCGTGGTGCTTTCCACCCCGGGAGTTTGCCGGTATTCGGGGTGTCCGGGTGTTTTACTCCCCCATTGCCGGAAATTTTTTATTTCCTCGATGGGTAAAGGATATCCACACAGATGGAGGAGGGAATAAAGAAGCGCTGAACCATGACCGGCCGAAAGCACGAAGCGGTCGCGGTCGGGCCAGGTAGGATTTTGAGGGTTATGCTTGAGAAATCTCGTCCAAAGGACATAGGCCATGGGAGCAGCGCCCATGGGCATTCCGGGGTGTCCTGAGTTCGCCTCCTGGACCATGTCGATGGATAGCATCCGCATGGTATTGATGCAGAGTTCATCCAAATCCATCTTCCCTAATTTCCCCCTTTCTTTGCAGATAATTTGATTTACTAACTGGGAGATGAAAAAATGGAATGCTGGCATAATGGAATAATGGATAAAAAGGAGAAGGTTAGCAACCCCAATATTCCATCATTCCAATATTCCATTGTTCCAAAGGTTGCTTTACTCGAATCTGGTTATTTTCACCCCGACAAAAGGCATTTTGTCTATGTAGTCCCTCAATAAAACTTTTTTCACGGCTCCACCCTTATTTTTTAATCCGCTGGCGTGGATCAAGAAAACTTCTCTCTTCCCGGCAGATTCTTCTGTTTTTACGAACCCAATATGGCCGACGCCTTCATCCACCATCCGCTTCTCCGGAAATTTCATGAAAAATATAAGATCTCCGCTTTTTAATTTGGCCATTCCCCTTATCAGTTCTGCGGAGGGAAGAATTTCCCAGAAGTCCCTCCCTCTGGATCCTTTGATCCGGATGGTTCGCCCCATCTGAAAAGTAATTTCTTTTCCCCATTTGCCGCTGTGAATCATGTCCTCTCCGTATTCGAACCGGGCATCGTAATTGATCACTTTCCCGTCTTTGAGAATGCCCCGGGAGTGGAAGCGTTTCTGGAGGGCTATCTGGACGGCCTCTTCAGGATTACGACTTAGGGCAAGTTCAACGGCTCGAAAAGATAAATACATACAGTCAACTTTTTCGTCGGCCGCAATAACTGCCCTGGAGACGTAATCTCCTTTTGGATCTTCATCATACGGCGTACCGACAAACCTTTCGGCCCAGAAGGCGATCCTTTCCCCGACCCGCTTTCCCTGAAGT
The DNA here is from genome assembly GCA_029857975.1 of Deltaproteobacteria bacterium. The sequence goes on from JAOUFX010000021.1 coordinate 9,742, forward strand.
TCACCTTGCTTCCGGTGAATTTCTTCATCGGGAATGGCCCAGCCGAACTGCGCAGAAAAAAAGAGGAGGATGGGTAGGAAAAAAAGAGATTTGGTAAACAGAAAAGAGAATTTTATTTTTTTCATCATTTAATGTTACCAAATAACAAAAATGATGCCAATCCCTTTCTCCTGCCAAGTTTGATGAACTCGCAAAAATTCATAACCCCGGTGGGAACCGAGGTCCGGAAAATTTATAACTATTGGAAAGGACTGAATTCCGGCGGGTTTTATCTGGCGCTGGATGCGGGGGCTGAATGTCGGAAAAAGATTTTTTCAGTCTTATTACGAGTTCATCAGGTTTCAAAAACCAGGATTTAATTTGTAGGCGGATCAACAAGGGAGCTTATGTCTTAATGACGAGTGATCTCGACGCGGTTACCGTCGGGGTCCTTACAAAAAACATAATCTGATCCATCGGGACGCTTGCCCGGGCCCTCAACAATCTTTATCCTATTGGCCTTGAGTTCATGAATGGCTTCCTCGAAGTTGGCCACTTCCAAGGCAATATGGCGATTAGAATTCGGGATGGTTTCTTCATAGACCATGAGGTGAAGCTGACAAGTAGGGCCAACCTTGTACCACTGGCCCGGGAAATCGAACGGTGGCCGAGGAATGGTTTGTAGACCCAGTACCTCACCGTAGAACCATTTGCACCGCTCCAGATCCCGAACCACGATCCCCACGTGATTGTATTCCTTTACTTTCATCATCTCATAACCTTCCTTTCTGGATTCTACACTTTTTTGGATCGCCAACCGGCTAACCAACCCTAATCGTCACAAGGCCGGCTTTTGCGGGCAGGAACTCATATTATTATTCAACGGGTCATCTTACCCGGAGAATGATCTAAATCAAGATGAATTAGATTTGTTCCAGTTTTTTCTCTCTTCAAAAATGGGGACCTATTTTCTGAATTGACCTTGTGGACAGATTGAAATCGTTATATTTGGGGTTTCAAGATTTGAGCCGGATGTAGAACCCAGAAACCGCAAAACGCTAAAACGTCCTCTTGATTTTGGCTTATTCGCCTAAATTTCAGAACCTCCTGCATAAAGCCAAAAAAGAGATTCAGGAAAGTGGCGGCATAGCTCATAAAGACTTCCGGCAGGATATTGAAAATTAGCATGGAGCAAGGAAAGGGGGCGGCCACCGAAGTATAATTTTTTGACTGCCTCCTTTTCCACTAAAGATATGGGTCAGACAAAGCGTTGATTTGCAAATACATTCCGAATTATAAAGCAATTTCTGCACAAACATCCCCTTTGCGGTCCCCTGAAGGAAATGGTTGATGGTCGCATCCGCCCGCCAGAGCTTAAACATTTTCCTTAAATAAAGATAAGTCTTAGAGGCTTCCGAGAATATCATTAGCAATTGAAATTTGGAGTTTATTTTTTAAATTCTTCCCGGGGTGGGCTGAAAATGTCAAGAACGATTGCCGGCTTTGCCGAAGGATAAGCCAGGCCGTGGGGAACATTGGGCGGGACCCAAAAGGCATCTCCCTTTTCCAGCTTGCGGGTTTCGCTGCCGATGGTTAAGCCAACCTCCCCTTCCAATACCATGCCCATTTGTTCATTAGGATGGCTGTGGAGCGGAGGGATCGGATTATTCGGCTGGATGGTGACGTAAGACAACATAAGTTTATCTCCCCAAACCAACTGGGTTGTTACTCGCGGTGAAAGTTCCCGTTCTTTGAAATCTTCAGGGAATGTAAAAAACATGGCCTGCCTCCATGATTTTTTTTAGCCATACTATTGCAATTTCTACGAAAGGTCAAGCTTCCTAAATACGAAGGGCGCGAAGGGCAGGGGATAAAGTTTTTTTTATGGGACGTTTTATGGGACGTTGATTCTTACGGTGCATAACTTATTTCCTGAAAAATTGATGTGTCCTCGCTAATGCACGGCTAATCCTCAGGGTATTAACGCACTCCAAAAATCAGAAAGCCCCCGAAGGAGAATAAAAATCTCCCTTGGAGGCTTTGTATCGGTACCTTCCAGAAATTTCCTTTCATAGGATACCCCAGAAGGTTGAGGGTTAGGATGAAAAGTCAACGAAAAAATTCCATCGCGGGGTGGGCCGCGATGGGTAGTTAGGTCACGAGACCTCGATCTCATCGACATACTTTACCCACTCATAACCATAATGATCTTCCAGAACCAGCCGGAGGGGAAAGCCGTGTTTCTGGGGGAGATCTGCCTCGTTAACCCGGTAGGCCAATAAGATTTTCTTTTGCCGGGGTTCTTGCAAGGGAATTCTCACTACTTTTTCCTGCGCCCCTTTGATATCGATAAATTGAGCTCCCTTTTTGGCCTTGACTTCCTGAAGCAAGGTCTCCAGGGAAACGCCCGTCCAACGGCCATGGTTGGCAAATACCCCCGGACAAATGAGCAGGACAGCCTGGGTAATAGAGGGGAATTGCTTAATTTGGTCATAACTCAGCGCAAGAGGCCTGTCCACTTTTCCCGTAATTTTCAAGCGGTACGTTTTCAGGTCAATCATGATATCGGTAGGGCCCATGGTCCCAAACTTATCGAGAGGATCGATTTCCAGATTCTGACTGTCAATGTCCGCAGGGTTCATCTGAATGATTTGTTCCTTCCGGAACCCCGCGGGCAGCAATCTTTTAACCTTGGCCCAGGAAGTCGCAATGGTCCCCCACCAGGAAAGAAGAAAGCCGCTCAGGGAAATTGATAGACATTTTTCCAAAAAGTTTCTGCGTGTCCACATAAATACTCTCCCACTGCTCTCCGGGTTGAGTTGGGAATGAAAAAACGGCGCCGGGTGCTTTTCACACCTTTCTTTTAGCAAGAAGGGGGGGTTGAGGATTTCTTTGGTCATTTCTTCATCCCGAAAAGTTCCAGATACTTTCCGTAGCCATCTTTCTCCAGGTCCTCTTTAGGAATGAACCTCATGGCTGCGGAATTCATGCAGTAGCGAAGCCCCGTCGGCGGGGGCCCGTCATCGAAAACATGGCCCAGGTGAGAATCACCATGTTTGCTCCTGACCTCGGTGCGCGTCATGAAAAGGCGATGATCCTTCTTCTCCACGATATTCTCCAGCGCAAGAGGCTTGGTGAAGCTCGGCCATCCGGTCCCGGACTCATATTTATCCTTGGAGCTGAACAAAGGTTCTCCGGAAACGATGTCGACGTAAATTCCTTCCCGGTGGTTGTTCCAGTATTCATTCCGGAAAGGAGGTTCGGTCCCCTCTTTTTGAGTCACTTCATATTGCAGGGGCGTTAGTTTTTTCCTTAGGGTGGCGTCATCCGGTTTTTTATACGCCTGCTCATTTCCTGTTTTTGCGGATTCTGCCTCTCTCCCCCATACCTTATCCAAGAACTGGTCGCGGCCGGACGCATAGCGGTAGTACTTGTACCGGAGGGGGTTTTTCTTGTAATAATCCTGGTGATAGTCCTCCGCTTCATAGAACTTCTTGAACGGGATAATCTCCGTCACGATGGGCTTGTCAAACTTCCCCGATTTGTTCAGCTCTTCCTTAGATTTCTCCGCCAGACGTTTTTGTTCTTCGTTGGGGTAGAAAATGACGCTTCGGTACTGCGAGCCCCGATCCACAAACTGGCCGCCGGGGTCAGTGGGGTTGATATGCCGCCAGAACCAATTCAATAATTCTTCGTAGGTGATTTTGGCAGGGTCATAATAGACCTGAACGGCCTCGACATGCCCGGTCGTCCCGGAGGAAACTTCCTTGTAAGTCGGGTTTTCTTTATGCCCGCCCGTATAGCCGGAAACTGCTTTCACGACCCCCGGCACTTTTTCAAAGTCCGCCTCGGTGCACCAGAAACAGCCGCCGGCAAAGGTGGCGGTTTCTGTTTTATCGGGCAGGAAGGCCCGCGTCGTATCCCC
>JAOUFX010000584.1 GCA_029857975.1 Deltaproteobacteria bacterium
GGACTTTTCCCTTCCGATTCGGGATCCGGTTAGATCCTGGATCAATGAGGGGAATGATCCAGGAGGGAGCGGTTGTAGCGACCTCCGGAAATACCCTAATCGCTTACATAGAAATGTCAAAAAAAAATCGGGTCGTGTTCCTATGGGATTCACCGATCGAACTTTGGAGCAAAGAAAGGTGCAGAAAGATGGGAAAAATTCAAGTGGGAGTCATTGGAACGGGGAGGATGGGGAACGCCTATGCGTCCAATCTGTTAAAAGCCGGATATGAAGTGCGGGTTTACGACACCTATGCGCGGGCCTATGAAAATTTAATCGACCAGGGAGCGATCGCTGAAAAATATCCCGGCGAAGTGGCTGCCCAATCGGAATTTGTCATCACTTCCCTTCCCCGGAGTGAAATCGTCGAAGATGTGCTCATGGGTAAAGAAGGGCTTCTGGAAGGGGTGAAGCGTGGGTCCATCCTCATTGACATGAGTACTACCCTGCCCAAGACCACGAAAACCATCGCGGAAGAAGTTGCCCGTAACGGCAGCGATTTCCTAGATGCCCCGGTGAGCGGTCACGCCGTGGGAGCCAAAAATGCCACCTTGACGATTATGGTCGGGGGCAAGAAAGAGGCTTTTTTCAGATGCAAGGAGCCGATCTTCGAAAAATTGGGAAAAAATATTTTTTATGCCGGTCCGAGCGGAGCCGGCCAGGCCTTAAAATTGGTGAACAACCTTCTCTACAATCTGAATCGACTGGCCATGTGCGAAGGGCTGGTTTTGGGGGCGAAAGCGGGCATCGATGTCGAAACCTTATGCCAGGCAGTTTCCTTAAGCACGGGAGCGAGCTATGCGATTAAAAACCTTCCCGCGGACATATTAAAGGGGAATTTTGAGGGCCGAGAAAGTTCGCTGACTTTAGCCTGTAAGACCCTAAAGCTGATTACGGACTTCGGGGAAGAATTAAACGTTCCTCTCCTGTTGGGTAATCTGGCCAAGCAAATCTATAATATCGTGCGATTGGAGGGAGCAGGGGAGGAAAGTCCCTCTGCGGCAATCAAGTTTTACGAAGCAAGCTCTGGGGTCCAGGTCAGAAGCCCTCAAAGAAGTTAGAGTCCATTGATTCGTTAGGACAAAAAGACAAATAAAAAATTTTCCTACGTTTCGTTAAGAGGAGAGATTTAAATGTTCAAATTAATTAGAGGAGGCAAAGTTTTCTCTCCGGACAACCTGGGTATTAAAGATATTTTAATCGTAAATGACACGATTCTTGTAGTCGATGATCGGGTTGTTCCCGAGGCCATCCCATGGAATATGGAAATTTACGATGCTTCCGGCAAGATGATCCTGCCCGGCATTGTAGATTCCCATGTTCATATTATCGGAGCCGGAGGGGCCGGGGGGTTAAACTCTCGCAACAAAGAGATTGATATCGAGCAGATCATCGAGGCCGGCGTGACGACGGTCGTCGGTTGCCTGGGATTTGATCGGACCTCAAGGACCTTGAAAAATCTACTCCTGAAGGCAAGAGCCCTGGAAGAACTTGGCCTGACTGCATATATACTGAGTGGATCCTATAGCTTGCCCCCACTGACCCTGACTGGATCGATCGAAGAAGACCTGATTTTAATCGATAAGGTGATTGGGGTCAAATTGGCTCTGGGGGAGATCTTAGCGAATTGGCCGGATGAACGGGATATAAAGAATTTACTCGCCGAGTGCCTCCGGGGAGGCCACCTCGGAGAGAAGCCGGGATTCCTTCAGATCCATCTGGGTGCCAACGGGAAGGTTTGGAAGAAGACCTTTTTGGAGATCTTACAGGAGACCCAGGTGCCGTTTTCCCGGGTCATTTTTACCCACGCCAATCGTTCTTTGGACACTTTCAAAGAATTTGCCGATTATGTGCGAGAAGGAGGATATATCGATTTAACCACCTCTTATACACCAGCAGAAAGGCCGGGAAGTCTATCTGTATTGGAATGCATGGAGAGGTTAGTTTCAGGAAACTTTCCCTTAGACCACGTCACGCTCAGTTCGGACAGCAACGCCACCAGAATCCTCCCCGATAAACGCCTGAAGTACCTGCCCGTGAAAACCATTTTTGAGGTTACCCGGGAGCTCTGCCAAAGTGGTGTGGTTCCCATGGAGAAGGCGATCAGCCTCGTGACGAGAAATGCCGCCAACGCCATCGGCTGTGGGAAGAAGAAAGGGAGCTTGGCGGTCGGGAAAGACGCTGATTTGATCATCCTGAACGAGGTTTTTGAGTTGGAAGCGGTTCTCATCAAGGGAAAGTGGGCCCAGAAAAAGGGTATTCCCCTGATCAAGGACCCTTTCTAAGCGATGAGGTTGTCACAATGAAAATCACCAAAGTAGAAGCAATTCCTTTTCTTTTACCCTTTGATCCAACTTTACATCTCAAATTTGCCTACCGAACTTCTACCGGAGCGTACCATGTGTTAGTCCGGATATACACGGACGAGGGAATTGTAGGGGTTGCCGAAGCTCCGGCACGTCCTGAAATCTATGGGGAAACCCAGGGCTCAATCGTCTCCATCATAGATAAATATCTGGGGCCTTATATCCTGGGAAAAGATCCGTTTAATCTGGAAGAAATCCAGGTACGACTCGATCACATCCCCTACAATTTTTGCGCCAAGGCATCGATCGACATCGCCCTGCATGATATTCTCGGCAAGTGCCTGAAAGTACCCATCTACCGAATTTTAGGAGGGAAAACGAGAGATTTTGTACCCTTGTCTTGGATGGTGGGAATTAACCCCAGAGAAAAAATGGTTGAGGAGTGCGAAAGATTTTCAAGTCTTGGAATTCATGCTTTTAAGATAAAGGCCGGGCTTAATTTCGAGGAGGATTTAGATACCTTTATCGCCATTCGGAAGACCCTGGGTGACAATGCCCTTCTTTATGTCGATGCGAACCAGGGGTATACCTTCATCAAAAAAGCCGTCGACTTTATCAACAAACTCGCCGAGCATGGTTTGGCTTGGATCGAGGAACCCTTTCCTGTAGAGAGGAGAAGGGACCGCCTCGAAGCTTCCCAACAAATGCGTGTTCCCTTTGCAGGAGACGAAAGCTGTTTTACGCCTAACGACGTGGCTCGGGAAATCGAGTTGGGGGCTGTAGGAATCGTACTTTTGAAGGTTGCCCGAACAGGCTTCTACCGGACCAAAAAAATTCTTACCCTTTGTCAGCAAGCCGGCATTCCCTGTTTGG
>JAOUFX010000585.1 GCA_029857975.1 Deltaproteobacteria bacterium
CATGACCCTGGCGGCTCTCTTCTTCGGTCTGACCTTTTATTTTCCCCGGCAAACCCTGGCCATGTCTCCCCGGCTTTTTCCCCGGGTGATCTGCGGGGGATTGTTCTTCCTTTCCATGGTCTTGCTGTTCCAAGCCCTTCGCCAACGAAAGGTTGCCTCCCCTGCCCAAGAAGTGGAATGGGGAATCCCCGGATGGCGATTCGGCATCCTTGTTCTGATCGCCTTCGGTTACACCCGCGTACTGGAAGAGGCCGGGTACCTCCTGGCCACGCCGCCCCTGATCGCGGGAGTCATGCTTCTTTTCAACGAGAAACGGGGGACGCGCATCGCGGCGGTTTCCATCGCCACGACCATGCTTCTGTACATCCTGTTCCGCATGGTCTTCAGAGTTCCTCTTCCCCGTTTCCCTTTTTTTTAGCTTTCAGGAGACCCGGGAAAGCCCATGGATGCTTTTGTTCAGGGATTTGCTCAAATACTCAGCCTGGAGACGTTCCCCTTTCTTTTCCTCGGAGTGGCCGGGGGAATCCTGGTGGGGGCTCTTCCGGGACTGACGGCTTCCGTGGGGATTATCCTCCTTCTTCCCCTGACCTATAAGCTGGATCCCAGCACGGGGATGGTCATGCTCTGCGGAATGTTCTGCGGGGCCATTTACGGAGGATCGATTTCCGCCATTCTCATCTCCACCCCGGGAACCCCCTCGGCAGCGGCAACGGTTCTGGATGGATATCCCCTCGCTCAGAAGGGAGAAGCCGGGAAAGCGCTCGGCATTGCGACCATCGCGTCGACCGTGGGGGGCATCTTTTCCACCTTTTGCTTGATCTTCCTGGCGCCGCAGCTGGCCCGGGTGGCCCTGAAATTCGGGCCGGAAGAATATTTTGCCCTGATGGTCTTCGGCCTGACCATCATCGGCAGTGTCTCCGGGAAATCTCTCATCAAAGGACTGCTGGCCGGTCTCTTCGGCCTCCTCATCGCCACCATCGGCCTTGACCCGGTGACGGGGTATGCCCGTTTTTCTTTCGACATTCCGGATCTCATGAGCGGATTTCCCCTCCTTCCCGTTCTGATCGGGCTTTTTGCCTTCTCGGAAATTTTCGTCCAGATGGAAAACGTGGCCCAGCGGGGCATTCAAAAGATCACCCACCGCATCGGTAACGTCTGGCCGACCTGGGCGGAAATCAAAGGCCTATCCCCCATCATCCTTCTTTCTTCCCTCCTGGGAACGATTATCGGCGTCATCCCGGGGACCGGAGGCGCCATCGCCTCCTTCCTGGCCTACAACGAAGCCAAGCGATGGTCGAAGGACCCGGAGTCTTTCGGGAAAGGAAACCTTGCCGGCGTTGCCGCCCCCGAGGCGGCGAACAACGGGACGACCGGGGGCGCCATGGTTCCCCTCATGACCCTGGGAATTCCCGGGGACGTGGTCACGGCAGTGATGCTGGGGGCCTTGCTTCTCATCGGGATCCGTCCGGGGCCGCTCATGTTCAAAGAGCACCCCCAGGTGGTCAACGCCATCTTCGCCGGGATGATGACCGCCAATTTTCTGATGCTGGGTCTGGGAATGGTGAGCGTCCGTTTTTTCCCCTACGTATTGAAGGCTCCTATCTCGATCCTTTTCCCGGTCATTTTCGCCCTCTGCTTTCTTGGTTCCTTTTCCCTCAACAACAGCGTCTACGACATGGGCGTAGCCCTGGGATTCGGAGTCCTGGGATACATCATGCGGAAGAACGGGTTTCCCGCCGTTCCCATTGTCCTCGGTGTCATCCTGGGCCCGATTGCCGAGGATGAGCTCGGGCACGCCATGATTCTATCCCACGGGAACTGGCTGATATTGTTCCAGGCCCCCATCGCCCTCTTTTTTTACGGACTCGCTGTTTTTTCGGTTTTCTTTTCCTGGAAACGAATGAAGGGACTGCGGGGCGGATGACGAGAACCGCCCGGCGACGAGTAAAGAAAAGCAAGGAGCGGGGTAAGACTTTAGCTCTTTGAAAAAGGAGACTTTTTACCCTCTGAAAAGACCTCCCAGAAATTCCCCCTGCCCCTTTTGCAGAGGGAAGCTGTGAAAAAATTGGAATTCTCCCCCTCACCCTACCCTCTCCCGCCAGGGGAGAAGGTAAACATACTGAAATAAAAAAGAAATACCCTCCCCTTAGATGGGGGAGGGGAAGGGTGGGGGTGATTCATTGGATTATTTCACAGCTTCAGGGGGGTTGGAGGAATTTTTAACGGTGGGGATGTTCATCGATATGGCTTTGATATGGTTTTCAAACGGCTAAATCGATCCGGAATTGATCCGGAACGAGCAACCGGTAACCAGCAACCCCCAACGCGTCACCAACTACTACTTCAGCCAGCTGATCAGCCTGATCGTATCCTCCCTGACCTTCTGCAGGTCTTCCGGGGTGGGCTTCCCGCGGATATCTCCCAGTCTGCCTTGGGTGCTGTTGTCTTCCTTGCCATGGAATTCCCCAATCACATACCAATCGCCTTCCACCTCAAATCCCAGGTGGTCGAAGAATTGGCCTGCGTATTTGCCCGCGGGGATGGCCTCGTTGACCCCGGTATGCGGACCTGAATAGGTGCAGAAGATTAAAGCGTGTTTTCCGGGGATGCGCGGACACCCCAGTTTAACCCGTCCCTGCTCCCGGTATTCACCGAATTTGTTCTTGAGGTAGGCAACCACCGGCTCGGGGGGATGAAACTGGTAGGAGGGGAACCCGACACATACCAGGTCATAATCGAACCAGTCCAGGTCATCGGCCTCTTCGACCCGGAGATACCTCACTGCAACTCCGGAAGCCTCCAGGCCCGCCTTGATGGCCAGGGCCACCTTTTCCGTGTTTCCGCTTTTAGACCAGTAGATGACCGCTGCTTTCATGATCGTTGACCTCGTTGCTGGTTTCCCGTTGCTGATTACTGGTTGCTTGTTTCTGGTTTCTTGTTGCTGGTTGCTGGTTGCGCATTGCTGGTTACTCGTTTCTCGTTACGGGTTGCTCGTTTCCGGTTGCCGGGCACCCCTTGGACGCCTTCGGGTTTAATAACCCGCAACAAGCAACGAGGAACCAGCAACTATTCAATCATCAGAAGGTGATAATTCTTCTTGCCCGCTCGAAGCAGAATCCCCCGGCCGGATAAGGCCTGGTCGACCCCAACCTTAGCTTCCAGGTCCTTCCACGTCTTGTTATTCACGTAGGCCCCGCCCTGGCCGATGAGGTCGCGG
>JAOUFX010000586.1 GCA_029857975.1 Deltaproteobacteria bacterium
TACCCCGCACAACCACATGATAAAGTGCTCCCGGGAAATGAACTCTTGGTTTCCTCGCCATAATGGAAGATTAGACAAAAAGGAGCGCCTAGTCAATACCTAAATACCTAAGCCTGACCCCAGACTTGCACAATTCCATCGCCTTAGAAGGATGATTTTAGGGGTAAAATGCCGTTCTAAGGTCCAAAAATAACCGTTTTTCTTGGTGTTCTTATGTAATATTAACCCCGATCAGGCATGTCTTGGGGGGGGGTGTTCGGATTATTACAAGTGAAACCTTCTTGCTATAATCAACCAACAGGAAAAAGCTCTACTTTCTTCCGAGATATGCGTTCTGCACCTCTTTGTTGTTTCTCACCTCTTCTATGCCCCCCTGAATAATCTCTCCTCCCTGGCGAATGGGGGAAGGAGACAAGAATCCGGGTTCTGGACGACCCAACGGGCGACTCTCGATCCCGGCTTTCGGTGGGGAAGGCGGGGCAATAAATTTGAATACTCCCGATAATAGGAACGGGTCACTTTCATTCCCCACATCGTCCTTGGATGTGATGGCAATATGATAGGTTCCCGGTTTGCTGGGGAATTCCGGCCATTCATCCGGTATGATTAGCTCCGTCTTCCCAATAACTTGCTTGGAAATTATGCCGGGCGTATTCTCCCATGAGAAATTGGCCGGATCAATCATCTTCTCACCCTTGAAGACATATACGACATAGCTCGTGGCTTCGGCGACGGGCTCCCACCAAATCCTTTTCTTGTGAATTAATGGCATCGACTTCTCCTTCCTGGTAGATTGGCAGAGGTGAAATCATCAAATGGCGGTAAGGATGGGATGATTTTTAAAACCCAGGCATTGAACCCATGCGTCTACGTAGTTCGGCACGGTATTCAAACGACCCTCCGTTAGATTGTTATGATGGAGTCAAAGCTTCCAAATACGTTGGGCTCGAGTTCTGGATTTTTCGCGTCTGGCGTCCACTCCCCGTCAACAATAAATTTGTATCGGTATCTGCCCGGGGGTATCTCCATCCGCTTCTCCCAGCATCCATTTTCGCTGCGTCCGAGCCTGCCTTCATCGCTCATTTTCCACTCGTTAAAGTCGCCAACCACGTAGATGTCCCTCGCTTCCGGCGTTTCAAACCTAAAGGTCACATCCTTTAATCCCGGTAATCCCGGTTCAACTGGTTTCCCGACTTCTTCCTGGATGGGTGCGGCTCTTTCCTGTTTTTCCGGGACCTGAACCGCAACAAATGGCGCGATCGTTTGGGGGGCATGTTTAACATCTCCGAGCCTCAGGATCTCACGGGAAAGGTCAAGGTAATCTTTGGCACCGTATGATGTGTTGTCGAAATCGATGACGGAGACACCTGCGGATACCGCTCGTTTAAGCGTAACGTTCAGCCGGATTACGCTCTGGAGCATCTGGTCTCCAAAGAAGGTCCTGATTTCGTCAAGCATCGCCTGGGAATACTGGGTCCGTTTGTCGAAAAGGGTGGCGAGTGCATGTACGCAGGGCGCTTGTCCGATCTTCTTCTGGATGAGCTCGATCATCCCCAGCAGCTTGCCAACACCCATGAGGCTGAAAACGCTCATATCGATGGGAATAATAACCCGGCCGGCCGCCCGCAGGGCATTGAAGGTAAGAAAGCCGAGGCTTGGCGGACAATCGATAATGACGTATGCGTACCTGGATGGGCATGAAGACAGGATTCTGTAGAGTTCTGAGACGGCATCCTTCTTATCTTTGAGTTCCTGCTCCAGAGTGCTCAGCTGGATATTTGATGGCACGATGTCAAAGTTCGGGGAGACATGGACGATGCAGCTATCAAGCGAGCACCTCTTTTCTGGATTTTCGGTCAAGACGGAATAGATGGACTTGTCCGTCGGCTGGTTATTTGCCCGTAAGCCGAAGCTTGCATGCGCCTGAGGATCCAGATCGATTAGGAGAATCGCTCTCCCGGCAGCAGCCAATGCGGCGCTTAGATTTATGGCGGTCGTTGTCTTACCGCATCCACCTTTCTGATTTGCTATGGCCATCGCGTTCATACCTTACCCCCTTGACGTTCAAAGTCATACGGGACGCCCATATTCTTATATCTATGGATGAGTGATTACGTCTGTCGCCCTTTTCAGGATCGCCATTTTCGGTTTGCATCGCCATCGCTATGGGCCGCTCAAATGATTGCATCGTTTCCCCCTCATTCTCTCGAAAGAATTCAGGGGCTTGGTAACGAGGCGAACAATCTTACATAAAAATAAAAAAACCTCCCCGAGAGGTCTATCCTTCCCGTAGAGGTTCCATAGGATCTTTTTTGATAACCCCACCTTCTCATCACTTACCCTGGAAGGCTGAAGGTCAGATTAATATGTTTTTCGAAACGGGGGAAACATTTGAATGAATGATAGCAGGATTAAAAATTCTGTCAAGCGGATTTTAGGGCTTATTAAAGTGTCAAAGTTTTGCCACTAATTCATGGGGGGGTACCATATTTTGTGGGTGCTGTCGGCTCCTCAAAAGTATAACTCTCGTGCCACTGCACTTCACAAAAATTCACAATATTAAAAGGGGAATAGGGGACCTTGGTTCTGACGCAACTTGCCAAATCCCTCGCGTTGCAGAATACCAATAGTTTTCATTTATAAGTTGTCTCGGAACCTACGTCCCGTCTTCCCAAACAGCCCTAGCCCAGATTAGAAAAGAGTTCTCTACTGATTCTTAACGATACGAACACAAGATATGCGGTGTAACTAATAGTCGCGATCGTCAGGATGATTTTCCATCCCTTAGTAAATCTCGGACTTCTATACAGCAAGGGCAGAGCAAAAGGCCCCAATACAAAAAACAAGAGAAGAATAACGCTTATGGGTTTCAAATACCACCTTACTTTGCCACCCTCTGTATTCATAGAACTTCCTCCATCCGGCGATACGGCTAAGAAAAAGCACTGAAGGAAACCGATCATATTAGGTACAACGCCTAAGCTTGATTGTAATTTTGCAATTTGCCCCTTCGCAAACCTGATCAGACTTGCTTTTTCTTGACTCTTTTCTCTCCTAGAGGTTTTCGACCTTCGTTAGTGGTCGGGGACGTCCATAAATTCATGAATATCTACCTTGCGAACAATTTAACCAGAAGACTTATTCATTATCAACTTATAAATTTATGGCCGTCCCCCTCTTCCCGCTTGTCAGTATAGCCTTAATCCAGTGACA
>JAOUFX010000588.1 GCA_029857975.1 Deltaproteobacteria bacterium
TTTAGCTGGTCGGCAGTGAGGACTCCCAGGTTGATTAAATAGTCGCCAAAACCTATTTTCCCCTCAGCCATAATTTTTAACTCTCTTTTCTGGACATTTTATACGCCTTCCAAGGAAGCCTGCCAAGGGCCCTTTCTTCCGGGCCCGTGAAATCAACGTTGAATAAGTCGGTTCTTTGGCCCTCCATTAATTGGGAATGGTCCCTTTTTTTCTATCCTTGAGGGTCCGTATCAAATAATTTAAATTCCTCTTCACCTTCGCCGCCAAATCGGGATGGGTCCTGTAGGATAACTGGATAAATTTTTGATAATGGTCAATGGCCAGTTCTATTTGTTCTGCCTGCTCATAGAGCAAACTGATATTGTAGTGGGTTTCCCCATGAAGCGGATTGATGGCCAGGGCCTTCTGGTAGCAACCGAACGCCTTTTCCACTTGCCCTATTTTCTTATAAAGGGCCCCCAGATTGCAATAACTTTCAATGTTGCGGGGATTGATGTCGAGAGCTTTTTGGAAGGCGGCAATGGATTCTTCATAACGGTTGTTAAAATAGAAGAGGGTCCCCAGGTTATTTTGGGCTTTCTCATAGTGAGGATTGATTTCCAGCGCCTTTTGATAAGCCCCCTGGGCCCGATTGAAATCTCCCAGGTCCTGATAGAGGATTCCCATATTATTATACGCTTCGACCTGGGCCGGATCTAACTCAATCACCTTCTGGTAGGATTGCAGGGCTTGAGCCATCTCTCGCTGGCGAGAAAAATAAACCCCGCGGTTGAAATGGGCAAGGGCCTCTGCAGCCTGAGCTTGTTGATCCTTTTCTCCCTCTTTTTCAATGGCGAATGACTTCCGGGAAATTTCGGGCGGTGGCGAAGCCGAGGGAGTAGACGCACTGACGGGGATCGCGGGGGTTGCCGAGGGAGTGTCCTTGGGTTGCTCAGCATGGGCCGTTTCAGGGAGAGGGGCTACGGTTGGCTTTTCTTTGGTTTCAGGAGTTTCGATTCTTGCAGCCTTTTCTTCTGCTACGATCTCTTCTATGATAGGTTCCTCTCTCTTTGTTTCCCGCAATATTTTTGCCGCCTTCCGAGGTTTTTCTGGATGAGCAGGCGGATTTTTCTCTTTGGAAACCGCGGGAATTTCTTTTCGGATTGGGGGAGAAATGGAGGAAGGTTTCTCCACCACAAAGGCTGCTTTGGGCTCCTGAGGTTGAGTCCTCCCAGGCAGGGGATCGTTTCCCGAGACTAAAAAAAGAAGGATGAGACCCAATCCCGGGATGGAAACTATCCAGAAATACTTTGCTGGTCTTCGCTTTTTTTCACTCCGTGGACCCGGATCTTTAAAAAAAGGAGCCTCCTTCCCCTTCTGCAACCTAAGTTCCTGAGCTTTTCTAATCGCCTCCATGATCAGGCTCACGTCTTTGGTCCTCCTTTGGAAAACCCGTCAGAAATCTGTCTCTGCTCCTTTTCCCCGCTTTTCAAGGCTGGTTGTTCCCGGGCGCTGGAAATTTGCCAGTAGAAGCTTTGAACCTTTGTCCAAAGGAAATCTTTCGTTTTGGGGCTCGAGAGAATACTGGCGCTTAGGGAGAAAAAAATGATCAATAAAGCCATCGGCAAGGGAACGGGACGACTCAGGAAAGCCCAGAGGCGAGCAAAGGGAGAATTTGCCTCCCTGCCCGCAAGGCTCCTTTCCGCCTTTCTTACGAGGCCCTTATGGATATGGTAGGTTTGCTCAACGAAACCTGCCAGAAGAATCCGTTCTCCAAGAAGATTGATCAGCCTTGGGATTCCTTGGGAAATTTTGTAGATCTCCTGGAGGGCGGCTCTGGTAAAGGTAATATTCCCCTGGGCCCCAGCCACCGTTAAACGCTGCTGGATATAACTTTCGGTCTCGCTCAGGCTGAGGGGCAAAAGTCGATGGCGAATGGCTATCCGCTGGTTCAATTGTCTTAAGGAAGAAGATTGGAGCTTTTTTTCCAATTCCCTTTGGCCAATTAAAACAATCTGAAGCATCTTCTCCTTTTCCGTCTCTAAATTAGAAAGCATGCGGATCTGCTCCAGAACGGGGATGGATAAGTTTTGGGCTTCATCGATGATTAGAGCTACGTTTGCACCTTGAGACAATTCGGAAACGAGAAACTCGTTCAAAACATCGATGCGTTCCTTTTTCGATCTTCCATTAGGAGGGCATCCCAAATCCCGGAGGATGGCTTTCAACAAATCTCCTTCGGTAAGTAAGGAATTAAAGATGACCGCCGTCTTTATTTTTTTATCCAATTTTCCCAAGAGGGCCCGGCAAATGGTGGTTTTGCCGGTTCCGATGTCCCCCGTAAGGACCATAAATCCCTCCCGCTGATAGATCCCATAAAGAAGGGAATCGATGGCCGTGCGGTGTCCGTCACTCAGGAAGAGAAATTGAGGATCCGGAGTTAAAGCAAACGGTTTTTCTTTCAAGCCGTAAAATTCCTGGTACATGCAAGTTTCCATAAGAATCAGAATAGATCTTGGGTCGGGAAGTTACCTCTCACCCACCATGAACTGCACGCTATTTGGACATGACTTCTTCCACCTTTTTGCCAACCTGCAGGGTCGGGGTGATCATGATCACCAACTCCGTATTACTTTTCTTTTCGGCCTTGTAGCGGAACAACCAGCCCAGCAGAGGAATCGATTTCAACCCGGGGACACCGATGACGGTCTGTTCTTTCTTCTCCTGCATCAGCCCGGCGATGATAATCGTCTCGTTATCTCTGACCTTAACGGTTGTATCCGTCTCCCTTACGCTCAAAAGGGGAAAGGTGGTCTTGCCATCCGGAGTAACCCTTTCCCCGGTCTTTTCCGTGATGCTGGGATGGATGGTCATAATGATGGTACCATCTGGAGATATTTGCGGAGTTACATCCAGGATAATCCCTACATCGATGGTCATGGGCTGGATGGTCTGGGTTACCGTATTCTGGGTAGCCACAGCTCCCGTAATGAAGAAAACGTCTTGGTTCCCCACGCGAATAATTGCTTTCTGATTGTTGAGGGTAGAGATGGTCGGGCTGGAAAGAACCTTTACCTCTCCCTGTTCCGAGATGGCCTCCACGATGTCGGAAAGGGCCACCTCCACTCCTGCCGCCCCCAGGGAAAAAACGCCTCCAAAAGGATTGATCCGAAAAGTACCGGGGGTGGCAATGGCCCCCGCCCCGGTTTCAGAGATATAACCGCTTGCGCCCC
>JAOUFX010000587.1 GCA_029857975.1 Deltaproteobacteria bacterium
GGTGATGGTGGAAAAGAACCCGGTTTCCGGAGCGCCCCGGGTCACAGCCGTTGGCAAGTCCAGGATGGAGGGAGACGGGCAGCTGAAAACCGTTCATCTGATTTGCGGAGCGGGAAGCGGCGTGGATTCCGCCCGGCGGTTGCTCCTCCGTGGATATCGGGTTTCCCTGGGAGTGCTGAATATCGGCGATACCGATCAGAAGTTCGGGAAGGCCCTCGGGTTAACCATGGCCTTGGAGGAACCGTTTTCTCCAATTTCCGAGCGAGCGTACCAAGAAAATCAGGATTTGATCGCCAGAGCAGATCTGGTTATTGTTGAACGGTTCCTTGTCGGCCAGGGGAATTTAGCCAACCTTAAGGCCGCGAGCGAAGCTCTGGAAAAGGGAAAGAGGGTGATCGTTCTGGAGAATGATGGGCACTATGACTTCACTGCAGGAGAAGCAAGTGCCTGTTACCAGCGTTTGAGAGAGGGGGGGGCCGTATTCATTCCGGATCACTCCCTAATATTAAAAGAGGTTGAGAAAGTTTAAAGCGGAAAGGCCTAAGAGAAGGTGGTGCGAACCCACCGCTGCCCCGCAACTGTGAAGGGAACGAAACTCACAAGAAAAGAAGTGATCCGTGTCAGTGTTTAGTGTCAGTATGACGGGAAGATTTTTTTTACTAATCACTGGCACTTACACTAATCACTTTATTCAGCCACTGGACCCTGTCCGGGAAGGCGTGGGGAGTAGGAGGCCCTGAGCCAGAAGACCTGGCCTTTTAAGAGAGCTTTCCGACCTTTCGCGGGAAAGGAGGAAGAAGAAATGAAGAAGCCGGGAAAAGGATGGGTTTTGGTCTTAATGGGAGCTTGGCTGGTTTTTACAGGGCCAAGCGCATGGGGCGCAGAAGTGAGCGTGGGACAGGTTGTGGTTACGGCCACGAAAACCGAGGTGGAAATCGGCGATGTTCCTCAAGCCACCAGCGTGATCACCAAAGAAGAAATAATGAATACGCCCGACCGGTCTGTGGCCGAAGTAATCCAGCGGGCGGCAGGGGTGGAGGTGACCCAGTATGGGCCCGTGGGAGCTGTGGCGCTCCCGAAGATTCGCGGTTCAGAGTCCGGACAGGTTTTGGTCCTGCTCAATGGACGAAGAATCAATGACGCCCAGTCCGGACAATTTGACTTGAGCAACCTGCCCGTCAATAAAGAAGATATCGAACGCATCGAAGTCCTCCGGGGAGCGGCATCCGCCCTTTACGGAGCCGATGCCATGGGCGGCGTTATCAACATCATCACCAAAACTCCCTCCCAAGTTCCTTACACGCGAGTCTCCGCTGCTTACGGTCGTTTCGGAATGCAAGAATATTCCCTGTATCATCAATGGAAGCCCGGACCTTTGGCCTATGGTGTTTCTTTGTCCAAAGAACAGTCACGGGGCTTCCGGGAGAACAGCGACGCCGACAAATGGAGCGTGGGCGGAGAAGTCGGCTATGAAATCACTCCAAAATCTGAGGTAAAACTTTCGGCCCGGATGATCCAGAAGGAAATCGGCGTTCCGGGTTCGGTGACCTTCCCCGATCCTGACGACCGCCAGAAGGATCAGAACACGCTTCTGGATTTGAGTTATCAAGGGGAAATTACTTCCCAGCTAACCTTGAGTTTAAAGGGATTTCAAAATAATTATCGCCGGACCTTTGATCCGGGAACGCAGGGCTCTAACACGGGTTCCCCGTTTTTGCATAAAAATTACGCCACCGGTGGCGAATTGCAGACGAACTATGCCTGGGGCGAAGCCCACCTGATTACCGGGGGAGCGGAATTTATTCATGACCGGGTGAACAGTTCGGCTATCGGAGTTCGCGAGGCAGACCGGGGAGCCATTTACCTCCAGGACGAAATAGAACTTGCCAAACCATTGACCGCCACGATCGGGATCCGCTATGACTCCCATTCCATCTATAAAGATCAGTTAAATCCCCGGGTGGGAACCGTGCTTCGTCTGCCGGGGGATACGCGCCTCAGAGCTTCTGTCGGGCGCTCCTTCCGGGCCCCGACGTTTGACGACCTGTTCTGGCCTGAAGATGCTTATACAGCGGGGAATCCGAACCTTCGGCCGGAAAAGGCGTGGTCCTATGAAGTGGGGGGAGAGAAAAAATTCGGCGACCTGGCGTTTTTTAAGGCGGCTGGATTCCACCGCAGGGTTGAAGATCTGATCATCTGGCAGATGGGGTCAGATTGGAAATTCCGCCCGAATAATGTCAAAACTGCCGAGATATGGGGAGTAGAAACCGAGATCGTCTTTTATCCCTTCCAAGGACTGAATATCCCGATCAATTATACCTATCTTTATCCCCGGGATACGAGCACGGGAGAACCCATTGCATTAAAACCCAAACACATGGTCAATGCCGGCTTCGAGTATGCCACTACCTTCGGCTTGAAAACCAGCTTGAAAGGACGGTATGTGCAGTATTACGTTAATGAAAGCACTGCGCTCAATCGGGATTACTTTGTAGCCGATGCCAAAGTTTCCTATGAATTAAAAGTATACCAAAATATGAAAGGTGAGGCTTTTCTCAGCCTGACGAATATCCTGGATCGGGATTACCAGATCAATGAAGGATATCCCATGCCGCCACGGTCATTAAGCGGGGGAGTATCCTTTGCCTTTTAAGTAAGGGTTCAAGGCTAAAGGTTCAAGGGTCCAGGCAAAAAAATTACCCTGCGCTTTATGCCTTGGGCCAAACCCCTATCTTTTTCCTATGAAACGTTTCTTTTTTCTTTCAATTTTCTTTCATGGGGCTTTGCTCCTTCTTCTTTTCTCTTGGGAGACCCCCCTCGCCAATAAGTTCTCGCCGAGGAGGATTATCGAAGTCTCCTTGATCGAAAAGGTTGAAGAAAAGAAACCTCAAAAAACCCTTCCCCCAGAGCAAAAGGAGAAGAAGAAAGCGACGACCCCCGAGACAAAAAAAGCTCTTCCACCCCGAGAGCATAAAAAAATAATTAAGGTGGAAAAGACAGAGGAAAAGGCAAAAGAAAAGAAAGTAGAAAAAGCATTAGAAAAGGAAGTGGAAAAGACAGTAGGAAAAACTGAGGAAAAGAAAGAAGAGAAGGAAGAAGAGAAGAAAGAGCCGGCTCTGGAGGTCTTGCAGGAAGGAAAACCCAAGGAGATGGGAGAATTACCCCCGGAGAATAAATTTTTGAAAACCAGTGTTGAACAACCTTTGCCAGTT
>JAOUFX010000590.1 GCA_029857975.1 Deltaproteobacteria bacterium
CGTGGAGTTTTTAGAGGGGGACCCCGACCGGCCGCTCATCACCGGAAGGGTTTACAACGCCGAAGAGATGCCCCCCTACGAGCTGCCCAAGGAAAAGACCAAGAGCACCATCAAGACTAACAGTTCCACGGGAGGCGACGGGTTCAATGAAATCCGTTTCGAGGACAAGAAAGGCGAAGAGCAGATTTTTATCCACGCCGAAAAGAACCAGGATATCCGCGTTAAAAACGATTGTTTCGAGTGGATCGGCCAGAACCGCAACCTTATCGTCAAAAAGGATCAAATCGAGCATGTGGAAAACAACCGCCACGAGATCGTGGACAACGATCACCTGGAAGAAATCGGCAAGGATCGCCACCTCAAGGTGGCGGGCAAAGAGGCCAAAGAAGTTGGAGGCAGCCATTCCTTTACCGTCAACGGCAACGTGATGGAGGTTTTCAAAGGCAATCACAGCGAGCAGGTTGCCCAGAATTACTACGTAAAAGGAATGAATGTCGTAATAGAAGGGATGACGAACCTTACCATTAAAGTGGGAGGCAATTTTATCAGCCTTTCCCCTGCCGGAGTCTTTATCAAAGGCACGATGGTATTCCTCAACAGCGGCGGCTCTCCCGGCGCAGGCAGCGCAGCCATGGCCGTTCCTCCGGTTGCTCCGATCAAGGCCCTGGAAGCGGACAAGGCCGCGCCAGGCCAGCAACCCCAAGCCCACAAAGCCGATGAATCCAAAAAGAGCTGGATTGAGATCGAGTTGGTCGACGAAGACGGCAACCCAGTGCCGGGAGAGACCTACTGCGTGACCACCCCCGACGGCGCGGTCGCCCAGGGATCTTTGGATGAAAATGGTTTTGCCCGCGTCGATGGAATGGATCCCGGGAGCTGCAAAATCACTTTCCCCGCTCTGGATAAAGACGCCTGGGAAAAAGCTTAGAAAGAGAAGTTTTAAATCAATGCCTGATTACACCGTCAAACAAGGCGATTGTATTTCCAGTATCGCTCAGGAGCACGGCCTTTTCTGGGACAAGGTTTGGAATCACCCGAAGAATGCCAATCTCCAAGAAAGACGAAAAGATCCTAATGTGCTTTTCCCCGGAGATGTGGTTTTTGTCCCTGATAAAGAAGAGAAAGAGGAGCCGGGGGCCACAGAACAGCGGCATCGCTTCAAAAAAAAGGGGGTCCCGGAGAAGCTGCAAATCCGGTTACTGGATGAGCAAGACAAACCGAGAAGCAATTTGGAATATGTAATCGATATTGATGGAACCCTTTACAAAGGCTTCACCAACGGGGATGGCTGGGTACGCTGGCCGATTCCGCCCAATGCCCAAAAGGGAAAGCTTACGATTAAAGGAAATCGCGAAAAAGAAGAGTATGAACTGAGACTGGGTCACCTGGACCCTATCGATCAGAACAGTGGCGTGCAACAACGGCTCAAAAACCTCGGATTCGAATGTGGGCAGGTCGATGGTGTCGTTGGTCCGCAGACCCAGGAAGCAATCCGCGCTTTCCAGGCCAAGCATAAATTGGAGGAAACGGGCGAGCTGAATGAAGCCACGAGAGAAAAGCTGAAGAGCGAGCATGGTTCTTAGGCCTTCTTGGCCAAGTGAAAAAAAGACGGGAGAGGGAGGTAAATGAGCGATCCATCCGAGGGAGGAGTGGCCGTTGCCCGTCGCGGGCATAATGTTCTCAAGCAGGTGCCCACACCCTTAAGCAACATCTCGGCGGTGCTCTATAGCAATTCCGGCCTCGTGCCCTTAGCGAACAGAAAGTACACCCTGCAACTTGGCAAAGAAAGAACGCTCGCAGGTAAGACTGACGAGAAGGGATTCCTCCAGCATTTGGATGTCCCCCCCGGCGATTACACCCTTATGATTGACGGTGTAAATTCGGTCGTGCCCACCGTGGCTAACCCTGATGAGCGCCTTCCTCTCCGGGTAGGGGGGTATAACCTTCTTCCGGCCGATGTCGTCCTAAAAGAAGAAGGCAGCGAAGATGAAGAAGATGAAGAAGAGGAAACTGCAGAGGCTGAATGGGAAGACCTCGAAGAAGGTGAAAAATAACGGGGGACCCAAGGATGGCCAAGATCCATGCTGCTTTGACGCCCCTAAACATCGACGACCCGAAAAAAGATACGTTGGTACTGAAGTTCGATTCTCCCCTTAGCGCTCGCAATGTGCGGGTTCAGCTGGTCGAAATGGACGCCAATGAGGGGGGCACGGATGACCTGGTCGCGATTTTTGAAGGCGAGATCGTCAACCCGCGGAAGTTTCAGGGGAGACTGATCCGCGAAGGCGAGACCGCAGCGAACGCTCCCTCGTTCAAATTTCAATTT
This sequence comes from Deltaproteobacteria bacterium, assembly GCA_029857975.1. Next base: position 2,327 of record JAOUFX010000590.1, read on the forward strand.
GAACACGATGCCACCGTATACGAATTTAAGATCCCCTCCGGCCGGGGCGAACACGAGCAAGGGGCCTATGAAATCGGCGTAAAGGTTGATGGCACAGTAGGTGGGGCCATCAGCAATTTCGTCTCCTCAGCCCCCGCCTTTATCAGAGGGCTGCCTCAGGCCAATCAGATGGCCCAGCATCGCCCGAGGGTGACCTTCATTGCCCGCAAAGAGGGCAAGGGATTTTACGGAGCCGCTAAGCTTTTTTGGGAGCCGGTTTCTGATGGAATAAGGTATCAATTGAGCCTGGAGCAAATCATTGCTTTTTTGAACAACAATTCCACCCAAAAGACCAAAGATGGCCTGGAGTACGGCCAATGGGGAGAAATTAACATCGTCTCCCACGCCAACGAAGAAGGGCAGACCACCCTTCGCCTCTTTAAGAAAAAAAGCCTGATCGTCAGCCCCCAGTCGCTAAAGGATAACGAGAACGACCCCAGGCTCGAGGTGACTCCTGGCAATATGGATAATAAGACCTCCATTATCTGGCGGGGCTGTAATGTGGGGAAAAGCCAGGAATTTTTAGATAAGATGAGAGCTCTTTTCGGCGGCCAATGTCGGGTATACGGGCCGAAATACATCCAAATGTACGACTCCGCGTGGTCCCTAACCAAGGAGTCTGGAAAAAAGAAGAAAAAGATAAAAGTGACCCATGCCTGGGAATTTTTTGTGGAGAATTTCTACTTTGACCTCCCGTGGCCTTATCCGAAGAAGCCCAAGATACCTCCGCCGGAAGCCTGCGCGGCTAAGTTGGAGTCAAAGTACCCGGCCAAAGCTACAACCGACGAATGGCGTACTTTGATCAAAGATAAAAAAAGCCGCCACGATTCCCAAAAACCGATGCGC
>JAOUFX010000589.1 GCA_029857975.1 Deltaproteobacteria bacterium
TTTTAAATCCTTTGAGCACCAAACCGAGGACCCCACAACGAAGGAGACCGCTACGGCGGAAGAAGTAACCCTTCATTTGGATACCCTGTGCCTCATCCCAGACGACCAACGCCTCTATCAGGTATGGCGGGGTCTCTGCCCCATCAAGGATCTTACAGCCTTGGAGGTCAAGAAGGTAGAAATTCGTTGACATCGGTGACATGATGATTATAATATTTAGCTGTAACCTTCCGAACTTAAGATGAGGTAACCCTATGGCGGATTTTCAGCCCGTACGCTTCGGCAAATACTTCTTGATGGAGAAACTCGCTGCCGGAGGTATGGCTCAATTGTACCGGGCTAAGATTATGGGGGATCAAGGCTTTGAAAAGTTCATTGCCATCAAGCAGATCCTCCCCCACCTGGCTGAAGAAAAGGAGTTTCTCAGTTCCTTTATCGATGAAGCCAAACTTGCCGCCTTGCTTCACCACCAGAATATCGTCCAGATTTATGACTTCGGGAGTGCGGAAGGTGCCTATTTTATTACCATGGAATACTTGTACGGCAAGGATCTGCGGGTCATCACCCAAAAGTCCAAGGAAAAAGGATTACCGCTCAGTTTGGAAAATTGTCTCTTTATTATTTCCCGCATCTGTGCCGGCCTCGATTATGCCCACAATTTGAAAGATTTTCAGGGAAAACCTCTGAACATCATCCACAGGGATATCAGCCCGCAAAATATCATCCTCACCTATGAGGGTGATGTAAAAATCGTCGATTTCGGTATCGCCAAGGCCCGTAGCCGGAGCACCATAACTCAGGTCGGTATGATCAAAGGAAAAGTAGCCTACATGTCGCCGGAACAGGCCTCGGGCAAAGCCGTTGATTCCCGTGCGGATATTTTCCCCACGGGGATACTCCTGTATGAGATGCTCAGCGGCAGGCGAATGTTTACCGGGGACACTTTACAGATCCTGGCGAAGGTAAGCCGGGCAGAATTTGATCCCCCGGAAGCGGTCATGGGTAATTTGTCCCCCAAGCTTTATAAAATTCTCCACCGGGCTCTGGCCAAAGAACCCGATCAGCGTTACCAGTCGGGCGGTGAGATGCTGGCCGACCTGGAGGAGTGCATGTTCGAGCTCTCCTTGCGGCCGACCGCTCGCGGGCTCGCCCAGTACATGAAAGATCTCTTTAAGGAAGAGATCATTGCTGAAGAACAGGTTATGCGCAGGGCAGCCGGGGCCGGCCCCGCGGCGGAAATAAAGCTTCCCGTTGCCAGGGATGAGCAGCCGGCGGAGAAAAAATGGGTCGAGAAAGAACCGGAACCACCCATCGTTGCCGCCCAAGAGCTGCCCCAGAAAATACCGAAAAAACGTAATCTCTTGTATGCGGCGGTCGCCGCCGCCTTGGTTGCCGTTATCGGTGTGGTAATTGCTTTTTGGCCTAAAACAGCGCCGGTTACGCCGCCCGTTAAGGACACGCAGGCTGCATCCGCCAAACCCTCCGTGGCCAAGCCGCCCGAGGAGACTGCCCCCGCCTCTACTAAAGTGTCTCCACCGGATTCCGCCAAGATAACGGCCAAGGTTTCCGACTCTCAGGCGAGAGCGAAGGCCTTACAAAGCGAAGCTGCAGAGCTTTTGGGAACGCAGCCTGAGAAAGCCAAGAATTTACTGATCGAGTCCGTCAAATTGGATCCTGTAAACGTCCAGGGGCTTTTCCAACTGGGTCTCGTCTACATGAACCTGGGGGATTATCCCAAGGCGATTGAGACCTATAACAAGGTCGGCGAGCTGGATCCGCAATTCCCGGATACTTTCTTTAATCTGGGATATATTTATGCCAAGAAAAAGGATTACCCCAAGGCCGAGGAAATGTACGCCCGGGTAGTGAAATTGGCTCCCACCTATCTGGATGAAGCCCTTTTCAATCTCGGGATGGTTCAAGACAAGCAAGGCAAAAGGGAGCAGTGCATAGAGAATCTTGAACAGGCTCTTAAGGTGAACCCCAATAATGATTTGGCAAAGAAATTCCTTACCAGGTTGAAAGGCAAATCATGAACGAACGATTGCAGCAAAATTTACGATCGAAAGTTCAATGGTGGGCAGTCGGGCTGATCGGGGTGATGATTTGTATCGGATGTAGGGCCTCAGCCCCAAAAACCGAAACGCCTGCACCTCCACCCTCCGCGCCTGCGCCTGCCGCCGCCCCTGCCCCTGCTGTCCAACCTCAGCCGAAAGCAGCAGTGCCCGCCCTCAGACCCCCGGCCGAGACCGCACCTGCGGAAAAAATTAATTATTATGTTCATACCGTAAAATGGAGCGGTGAGACGGTATCGATCATTGCCGGCTGGTATACGGGTGATATTGAAAACTGGAAGACCCTGGCCCAGGCCAATCCGGATATTAATCCCGCCCGTATTTTCATGGGCAACAAAATCTTCATACCGGAAGATCTTTTGAAGACCCGTGAACCCATGCCCAAAGAATTTGTAGATAGCTTTTATCCCAAAGCTAAAACCAAGACGCCCCCTTCCAAACCCGTACCTTCTCCGCAGAAAGATAAGGAGGAAGAACCTGACCTTTTCGGCCCTAAACAATATCCTAAAAATTAATCCATCGCCGAACAGGTTTTCAGGAAATCAATTCGGGCAAAAATCTTTCTCCATTAAAAAATGAGCGTAAGCAATAAAATATCCGATAAAGGGCTTTCTATCCACGGCCAAGAAAAGCGATCCGCCAATCGCTTTACCCGTTTCTGGGAAATTGCCGCCGTCACGGTCTTTCCCACCTTCCTCACGGTATTGATCTTTAGTGTTTTTATTGTCCAATGGAATCAAGATGCCCTTTACCTCGAAAAGGTTAAAACGGGGGAAATTATCCTGAATCATTTTGTCAATAACGCTACGATTCCCCTCCTGGAAGATGATACCTTGACCCTGAATACCTTTATCAAAGAAACCAAAAACATGGAAGAATTCCTGTACGCCGTTGTAGTGGACAGCAAAAATATCATCAAAGCGCATACGGATTCCGTCCAGATCGGTGCCGCCTTCAAAGAATTGGAAAATGCCGAAGAAATCACCAAAAACGGAAACATTACCCAAGCCAAATATATCCTACCCCCCGGTATCCACGTTTTGAACTTGTCCAAACCGGTCATATACATGAATAAAATTGTGGGAGCCGTGCATGTAGGGTTATCCTTGGATTTCATCAAAGCCATGATTCAAAAA
>JAOUFX010000592.1 GCA_029857975.1 Deltaproteobacteria bacterium
AACCTTTGAACGCTGTCTTTGAGGTGTTATGAAAGCACGGATTACGATCATTTGTGAAAATTCGGTCTCGATAAAAGGTGGGATAGGGGAGCACGGGTTTGCCGCCTACCTGGAGACGGAGAGAGGGAATTATCTGTTCGATACGGGACGCGGAGAAGGATTGATTCCCAACCTCCTGAAGTTTGATAAAGACCCCCTCTCCATTCAAAAGATTTTCCTGAGCCATGGTCATCATGATCACACCGGCGGCCTGCCTTCCATCCTGGAGCTTTTGGGAGGAGTAGAAGTTCTGGCTCATCCGGATCTTTTTTCCCTTCGCTATCGTATTTCCCAGAAAGATGGGAAAGAAATAAAGCGATTCGTGGGCCTTAAGTTTCAGAAGGCCTATTTGGAAAGCCTCGGAGGGAAATTTATTCTGGAGAAAAATTTTCGCGAAGTAACCCGGGAGATGTATCTCAGCGGGGAAGTTCCGCGTAAAACTCTTTTTGAAAAAGGAACCCCCGATCTTTTTGCCGCCAGCGGGGGGAAATTGATCCCGGACCCATTTCTGGACGATCAATCTCTGATTATCGAGGCCCCCCAAGGGTTGGTATTGGTTTTGGGTTGTGCTCATGCCGGGATGATCAACATCTTAGGGCACGCCATGGAGAAGACCGGAAAAGATAGAGTGTACGCCGTCATCGGGGGAACCCATTTAGATTTTGCCTCTCCTTGGCAGGTGGAAGAAACCATTACGGCTCTCAAGGAATACAGGGTGGAAAAGGTCGGTGTTTCTCACTGTACAGGTTTAAAGGCAGCCTCGCGTTTGTACACCGAGTTCGGAGAAAATTTTTTCTTCGGCCGGGTAGGTGAGGTTTTGGAGGTTTAAAAAAGTTGGTCATGGTTGGGCGACTTTTTCTAAATCTTTTTTTGTTGATTATCTTTTCCACTTCTGCCTTTGGTCAGGGAGCCTGGGAAGGAAAAGGGCCGGGGGGGCCGTGGAGAAAAGGCCAAGAGTTCCGCGAGCGGAGGGGGATGAGGGGCCCGATGCATGGTTCGATGATGGGAGACTGGGCCCAACGCCTTAACCTGACGGAAGAACAAAAAACAAGCTTACAAAAGTTAAGGGAGTCCTACTTAAAGGACACACTGATTTTGAGGAATAAACTGGTGATCCAGCGGTTCGACCTGAAGGCCCTTTTGGCCAATCCCCAGGCTGATCCCGATCAGGTCTTAGCCAAGCAGCGGGAGATATCGGGGCTGGAATCCAAGCTCCAGGAGCGAACCGTTATTTACCGGCTGGAGACGCGCCAAGTCCTAACTCCGGAGCAGATCGAACTCCTCCCACCGGGATTATTTATTCGAGGATTCCACGGCCACTGGATGATGCCAGGCCAGGGACGAGGAATGGGCAGAGAATAGAAGAATTTAGCCTCGGTTATGAGCTTAGTGGAACCAAAAATTGAATCCAGGGGACGCTGGTTTTTTCGTCCTCTCAATCTTCTGATCATCTGGGGGCTCCTGGCTTTACTCCTCGCGGCCAACGGAACATACGAAACCAAACGCGCTAAAGATAATCTTTTTCAAATGCTCTTCGATGAAGGTTCAGCCCTCATCACAGGCATGGAGAATAGCGTCCAGAATACCTTTGCCTCCCTGAACGCGATTGAAGTCTTTCCCGATGTTTCCGCTTTTATAACCCCCATTAATTTTTGGGCCCTCGAAGAATCGGTCGTTGATCTAATCTTAGACGTTGCCTTTCAGATCGATCAAGACTTGGGCAACTCCCCTCCTCAACAAGCCTTATTACCAAAAGGGGGGGAGGTCGGGCATTTTTCAGAAATAGAGATGGTCGTCGCTGGAGATAAATTCTCCATTTTTCGCCGCCCGGGAGGTTCATCAGGCAAAAACCCAAGCCCCTTTTACCAATCTCTCCTGGAGGGCAAGGCCTCCTACGCCATAGAACGTTCGGAAAAGTTCGAGACAGGCCGAATCAATCATCTTTCCGTTGCCATTGTCCGGAAGGCGGGAGAAGGAATTCTGATCCTGCACGTTGATGAGTCAGATATTCATTTTTTCCGGCGCAGGATCATCCTCCAAGGACTGGTCGAGGAATGGAGAGACAAGGGCGAAACCAAATATATTTCCATCCAGGGAGAAGATGCGGAAATCTGGGCGGACACCAGCCTGCAAAAAATAGGTAAAAAAGAGGGGGAAGGTTTCATCCGGCAACTTTTTTCCAAGGGCGGCTCAGGAGCGCAGATTGAAAGGAAAAAAATTCCGGGAATTCTCGAAGTGGCCAAGGTTGTGGCCTTGGGCAAAAATAACCGCGCGGTCCTGCGCGTGGGGCTTTCCACGGAAAAGGTGGAGCAGATTATCTCAGCCGACCAGCGCAATATCGTTCTTTTCAGCCTTCTGCTTTTGGTCTTCGGTGGATTGGGGGTAACTTTCATTTACCGCATGGAGAATCGACATCTGGCTAAAATGAGGGAGATGGAGGAGAAGATCCACCAATCGGAAAAGCTATCTTCCCTGGCCAACCTGGCCGCGGGTGTGGCTCATGAAATCCGTAACCCGTTAAACGCCATCGGCATGGCCATCCAACGTTTGCAAAGGGAGTTCGCTCCCGAACATCCGGAACCCCAGGGGGAATATTATCGATTCACGGATATCCTCCGCGGGGAAGTGAAGCGGGTGAATGAGATCGTTGAGCAATTCCTCTTCTTCGCGCGACCCGCACGTTTAGAACTGCAGGAGGTTCAGGTGGAAGACATTTTAAGAGATATAATCCTCCTTTGCCGGGAAAGTGCCGAGCAGCAGAAAATCATCCTCCAGGAAGAAATCGAACCAAACTTACCCGTTCTTCGGTTAGATCGCCAGCGCGTGCAAGAAGCTTTTTGGAACTTAGTCAACAATGCCCTCCAGGCCATGCCCAATGGGGGGCGGTTGACTTTATCTGCCAAATTACAAGCCGGGAAGGAAATCGTCATTAAGATTTCCGACACGGGGCAGGGGATTCCGGAGGAAAACCTGCGCAGAATATTCGAATACTATTTTACCACCAAGGAAAAGGGGGTAGGGCTGGGCATACCCCTGGCCCACAAAATCATCCAGGAGCACGGGGGGACAATCCGGGCGCAAAGCGAGGTAGGCAGGGGAAGTACTTTTCGGATATCCTTGCCCGTGCCGGGGGAGAAGGGATGAGCGGAGCCTCAAAATTTCAGATTTTG
>JAOUFX010000591.1 GCA_029857975.1 Deltaproteobacteria bacterium
CATACCGAAAAGGCGGAACTTCAGAGATTACCGGCATCTTCGCCTCTCCTGGAAGGCTCATTTCGCTTTCCGGGCCTTGGCTCGCGGAAAAAATATTTTCCGGCTCGGAATTCAATTCCTTACCCTGAGCATTAGTCATGCCACCTTCATCCCGAACTTTTACGGCACATCCCAGGCAAGCCCCGACCCCGCAAGCCATCCGGGCTTCCATGAGTACCTGGCAAGGCAGATCGAACTGATCGGCGATCTGGGCCACTCTGGCCAGCATCGGCATAGGCCCGCAGGCATACAGGGAAGCGGACTTGGAACCTTGGGTCATGAGCTCCCGTTCGAGCAAATCAGTGGCCAACCCCTGCATGCCCAGGCTTCCATCCTCCGTGGCCACCTGCGGCTCACATCCTATCTTTTTAAGCTCCCGCACCCCCAGGATTTTATCCCGGCTCTTTCCCCCGATCAGGACAAGAACTTCCGGGTTCTCTTCCAGGCTCTTGGGGGCTTTCTTTTTCTTTCTTCTCTCCCCCTGCAATCGTTCCGCCCAGGGGAGGAGCGGGGTAACACCGATCCCGCCTCCGACCAGTATGGCCCGTTCTTGGCCTTCGATCTTCCAGAACCCGTTCCCCAGGGGGCCCAATATATCTACCCGTTGCCCTTCCCGCAGCTGAGTCATCAGAGAGGTCCCTCTGCCGACCACTTGGTAACAAATCTCCAAAGTGCCTTCCTCTTCCAATTTTGTTCTCTTTTCCCCGCAAGGAAAGATACGGGAAAAGCTAAAGGGGCGGCGTAAGAATGGCTCTCTTTGCTCATTCACCCGCAACATAACAAACTGGCCTGGTTGAGCCAGTCGGGCAATTTCTGGACAAAGCAGGCGGAGGCGGAAATAATCGACCCCGACTCTCCGGTGCTGTTGAATGCGCGCTTTCACTTCTTTGACAGGTCTGGTTTTCATACCGAGGTCGTCCACGAAGGTTCAGCCAAACGCAGTCCCATAACGATCGCATCCTCCCCGCTGTCGGTATAATAACGCCGGCGGATGCCCCAGGGCTGAAATTGAAAATGGCGATAAAGGGAAATGGCTTTGTAGTTAGAGCGGCGCACTTCTAAGGTAATCTCCTTTACCCCCTTCCTCCGGCTGTAATCTATTCCGAAACGAAGTAAACGGGTCCCGAATCCTTGTTGGCGCCGCCGGGGGTGCACGGCCAGGTTTAAAATATGGGTTTCCGCAGCCACCAGCCAAAAACACAGATAACCCACCACCTGGTCCGGGGGAATTTCCCGGGCAATGAAAGCTTTGGCGAACGGCGTTAACCGTTCCCGCTCAAAAAGCCCCCTCGACCAGGGAGTGGGAAAAGACACGCGTTCAATCTGGACGACTTCATCAAGGTCTTCTTCGGTCATTTCGCGGATGTCAACAAAGCCTTCTTTCTCCATCCGTTACCTTAAGTACTTCAGGATTTTTTCTGCAATATTTCACTGGCCAGATTGATATTGCGCTGGCCGGCTTCTTTGGCCAGTTTGGCTAATTCCTTCAGGGACCGGCCTTCCCGGCAATTGGAAATCTTAATGAGCATGGGAAGGTTGAGACCGGTGAGAACTTCCACCCGATCTTCTTGGAGGAAAGCTAAGCTCATATTGGATGGGGTTCCTCCAAACATGTCGGTTAGGATCAGTACCCCTTTACCAAGATCTACGCTCTTGATAGCGGCTGCGATTTCCCTGCGCAATTCTTCCACCTCTTTTCGGGTATCAATAGACACTGTAGCCAGGTTGGAAAATTTTCCGCAAATTAATTCAGCCGAACGAACAAATTCCTCCCCCAAGTTTGGATGAGTAACCAAAACAACACCGACCATAAGCCCTCCATTCCTCTTTCATTCATGCCTGTCCGAGAACCGACTGATCACAGGGAAACTTCCAGGTCTCGATGTCGCCGCCTAACAGGAAATTGTTCCTGAAAAAGATTTCCTAACTTTTCAGCGATGGCCACTGAACGATGTCTTCCTCCCGTGCATCCCACCGCGACGGTCAGGTAGGCTTTACCTTCTCTTTCGTAAAGCGGCAACAAATAGGCTAAGAACCTGTGAAATCGCGCCACGAAGTCTTGTGTTTCTTCAAACTGGGAAAGGTAGTCGCCAATGCGGGGATCCGTTCCCGAAAGGGTTTTGAGCTCCTCTTCAAAATAAGGGTTGGGTAAAAAGCGGACATCGATCACTAAGTCCGCCTCCTGGGGAATTCCGCGGCTATAACTGAAGGATAGGAAAGTCAAGCTCATTCTCCGACCCTTGGGTTTCTGTTCAAAAATTTCCCGGATGGCTCCCTGCAACTGGTGGACGTTATAGGTCGAGGTATCGATTACCAAGGTGGCCATGCCGCGGAGGCCAGCCAGCATCTGCCGCTCCTTTTGAATTCCCTCCCCTACGCCGCAACCCACGGCCAGGGGATGGGTACGCCGCGTCTGACTGTATCTCCGAACCAACACCTCGTCGGATGCTTCCAGGAAGAGAATCTCCAGCGGATACCCTTTTTCTTTCAGCTGGCGAAAAACCTCAGGATACGTTTTCAAGAATTCCTTTTCGCGCAGGTCCATCACCAAGGCGAGGTGAGAATAATCACCCAGGGAGGCGGCACGCAATTCAATAAGTTTAGGGAGAAGAGCGATGGGTAGGTTATCCACGCAGAAAAATCCCATGTCCTCTAAAACCCGAATCACCGTACTCTTCCCGGATCCCGATAATCCGGTAATAATGACAAGGCGAAGTTTTTTCAATTCCGGTGTTCCCATAGCCTAAGAAATGGAGTGGGGGATATCCGGGCCCAGAATGGGGCCCTTTCAATCAGGACCAATCGAAGGAATTTTCGCAGCCTCCCGATCAAACGATTTCGTCTTCGGCAGAAAAAAGGGAGTAAATTTCCTCCCCCGAGTTCACTTCCATCAAGCGTTTTCGAAAAACGTTATCTTTCATCAGCCGCGAAATTCGAGCCAAAGCTTTCAGATGGATCCCTGCGGAATTTTCCGGGGCTACGAGCAGAAAAAATAAGTGAGTCGGTTTCCCGTCCATGGCTTGGAAATCCATACCGGCAAGACTTCTCCCGAAGGAGGCGAGGAGTCTTTTGACTTCTTTACTTTTCCCATGGGGGATCGCCACTCCTTCTCCGATTCCTGTGCTTCCCAGGCTTTCTCGTTCAAGTAAAATTTCCATCAACCGGTTTTC
>JAOUFX010000805.1 GCA_029857975.1 Deltaproteobacteria bacterium
TTACCGGAGATATTATCGCGGCTCAAGAGGCTGAACGAATCGGCCTCCTGAATAAAGTTTTTCCGGCAAAAGAATTGATGCCCCAGACAATGGCCATCGCCAAAAAGATCTGTAGCAAAGGCCCCTTGGCTTTAAAACTGGCCAAGATGGCGATGAATATGGGGATGGAAACCGGTCTTCAGGTTGGTTTAGGCTACGAAAAACTGGCTAGGATCCTGGTTCATGGCAGTGAGGATCGCCTGGAAGGCATGCGAGCTTTTATCGAAAAAAGGAAACCGCAATTTAAGGGACGCTGAAGGGAATATCGATCCTTCAATATCATCTATCATGCCGACTGGAACGAAGGGAAAAAGCTATGCCCATTCAAGATTTGATCGGCCAAGAGTTTCCCCCTTTTGACCTGCCCGTTGAACGGGGGAAAATTCGGGAATTCGCCAACGCCATCGGCGACGATAACCCCATTTACTCGGACCCGGCCCACGCCGCCAAGAGTGCATTCGGGGGCATCCTCGCCCCACCCACATTTGTGGCTACGAAATCTTTTTGGCGCCAAGGAGAATCCGTTTTTGAACTCGCTGGCTTCGATTCCCATTTCCGGCTGCATGGCGAAGAAGAATATGAATACTTTAAGCCCATCTTAGCCGGAGATCTTCTGACCTGCAAAAGCAAAATTACGCAGGCCTACGAAAGGGTGGGCCAACGAGGGGGCCGGATGACTTTTATCGTATCAGAGTTCACCTTCTACAATCAAAAGGGGGAGAAAGTCTTGATTTCCCGGACCACATCGATCCAAACCGAAGGGGCAGTTAAACCATAGGAGGTGCCCAAATGGAGAAGAAGGTCCTTTATCTCGAAGATATCCGCGAAGGGGATGAAGCCCCCCCGGTGGTTGTGGCCAACATTACCCGAACGCACATTGTAAGGTATGCCGGTGCCTCGGGTGACTTTAACCCCATTCACCATGACGAGTTATATGCGATCCGGGGGGGCAATGACCGGGTCTTTGCCATGGGGATGATGACGGCAGGCTTCCTCAGCCACATGATTACGGATTGGGTAGGAGACGGAAAATTGCGCAAATATAGGGTTCGTTTCGCGCGGCAAGTATGGCCTGGCGATACCATTACCTGTAAAGGGAAAATTACCAGGAAATACACGGAAGGAGGAAAGAATTTTATGGAAGCGGAAGTCTTTGCTGAAAACCAGCGCGGGGAGAAGGTGATTACGGGTTCGATTGTCGCTGAGGTGCTGAGCAAGTCTGCTGCTTGAAGAAAGGGAGAAAAAGAATGAAGGTGCGCCGTTTTGACCATATAACCATAGCCGTCAAGGACTTGGATGCGGCCATTGAAACTTATACCCGCTGTCTCAACCTGCAGGCCAAAGACCGCCGGCGCGTCGAGCACCTGGGCATGGAGAATGTATTCCTGCCTTTTGGCGACGGGGCCATCGAATTAGCGGCTCCCTTAAAAGATGCTGATGCCGCAGATCAGGTGGAGCGGTTTTTGGAACGGCGGGGAGAAGGCATGATGAATCTTTGCCTAACGGTAGAAGATGTAGAGCAAGCCATCGCCCACTTGCAAAAATGCGGCGTGCGAGTCATTGAACATAAGGACGCCGATGGCGATAAAATCGCCATGATCCATCCGAAAGATATGCACGGCGTCATGATCGAGATCCGGGGGGGAAAACGGCTGATCCGGGATGCATGAGGAAGGCGGGAACAAGGAAATGATCCATCACTCGACCCGGGAAAATTGAACTTTTCTTGCGAATATGGTATCAAGGAATTTTAAAAACCCAGACTAATTATGAAATTCGAATAATTCCCCCTCACCTTTCTTCTCTCCCCGAAGGTGTGAAAAAATTGGGGGATGGAGAAAGAAGAGGCGCCAGCCATGTCCAGGGGCCAGAAAAATTTGCTTGCCAAAATGAGGCGGTTCTCTCTTGTTGCCGTCGGTGGACTCGACTTCGGTTAGGCCCGGAGGCCAATCCTTAGGGATCTAACTAATTTTGTTCCAACTTGCCTGCGTTCCTTCGCGGAAGGCAAGGTAAGCGTTGGAGGTCATTCCTGTCCCGCCGATTTTGGCGGCGCAAATTTTTCCGTCCCCTGGACAACAAGAAAAGCCGATTTCCCTGCCGACTTGAATTTTTTCACAGCTTCTCCCAAAAGAGGGGAGAGGGCGGGGTGAGGGGAAAAAAGTAGACCGGGTGAAGTTCCATCACTTTTACGAAACTAAATAAATCCGCAGAAAAGGAGGAAAAGAAAAATGCGAAGAGATTCAGCAACCGCCAAATTTTTCGTTTGGGGATTGATTTTCGTTTTTGCCCTCCTCGGTTGCCGGGCAGCGGTCAAGCCGACTCCCGAACAAGAACCGGCAGGCATTCATTACAACATAACTCAGGAAGCCAAGCTGATGAAGGTGACCCTCTATGA
>JAOUFX010000593.1 GCA_029857975.1 Deltaproteobacteria bacterium
CTGCGCAAAGATGGGGTCAGGGAAGTCGCCAAAGTATTGAAACTTCCGGCCGAAGTCACCACCAGGATCCCTTTTCCCGGCCCTGCTCTGGCGACGCGGATTGTGGGAGAGGTTACGGAAGAAAGGCTCGCCGTCGTCCGTGCGGCAACCGCTATCGTCGAAGAGGAGTTAGGCACCAGCGGGGCGTTTCAGTATATGGCCATCCTTTTGAATGACCGAGCCACCGGAATCCTTCAGGGCAAGCGGGAGTTTGGACAAATCATCGTCGTGCGATGCATTAACAGTGTCGACGCCAGAACCGCCACAGCCGTCGAGCTTTCCTGGGAGAAACTTCACCGCATTTGCGAGCGCATTACATCCATCAAAGGTGTGAATCGATGCCTGTATGATCTTACGCCTAAACCCCCTGCTACGATTGAATATATTTAATCCGTAAATCAAATCTCCAATTGGGAATGTCGAGGGAGAAAATTGGATCTCCAACCTCCCTCGATTCTTTCTACCCCAACCCAATTAAAACTCGGACCCTCCAAAAGTTTCCGCTAAAAGAACAAAGGACGGCCTAACACTTCGACTATGGTGGACCTTTATCCGAAGAAGCCTTTTCCTTGGACTCAATATTCTCCGCCTCTTCATCTTGTTTTCCATAACGCAGCCGAATGGCTTTGACAAGAATAAAAAATCCGGTCCAACCCAGCAACCCTCCTACCGTATAGGAGATGATCCTGGGAAAATAGAAGGCCACAAACGTAAGGAAGCCAATAAACAAACCGAATTTTAAGAGGGAAGATGATTCCGCCCGGCCCAGGATTCTTTTCCCTGTTACCGCGGCATTCAGGGCACTTCCGACGCGGGCCATACCCGAAAGCACACCCCTGCCGCTGCCTTTTATTACCCTCAATCTCTTCTTCTGAGAGGGGGGTTGGATGAGGCGGACCTTGTTGCGTCGGCCGATTACGATCTCGGTCGCCTGGGCCAAATCCTCAAGGAACATCTCGCTCATTTCCCGGGCGAGACCTTCATCTTCGATGACGACATCCAGTTCCCAATTGCCGATCCAGCTGGAAATGTTAAGGTTGGTGGAACCGATCCGGGCCCAGCATCCATCCGCCACCGCTGTCTTGGCATGAACCATCGATCCATTCCACTCGAAGACGCGAACCCCCGCTTCCAGAAGCGATCGATACATCGTGCGCGAAAAGTTGGCCACCCATTGGATGTCGCTTCCATGGGGTACCAGCAGACGGACGTCCACTCCACCCAGGGCCGCTGCCCGCAGGGCTTGTATATAAGGGCTTGTGGCAATGAAGTAGGCATCGGTCAACCACAGCATCCGCTGCACGGTAGCCGCCAGCATCAAATCCAAACGGTATATTCCCGTCGTTTCCGGCGAGGCCGGTACAATGCGCAAAGATACAGACCCTGCCTTCGACAAGTCCTCCCGGCGGGGAAGTTCTTCAGGGGGAATGAATCCTCCCGCCAGCTTCCACGCGGCGGCGAAGGCAGCCTCGACATCGGCCACTGCCGGGCCGCAAATCTCCACCCCGGTGTCGCGCCAGGGGGGAATCTTTTTCTTTGGATTCCCCATCCAGGCATCTCCGATACAGAGGCCGGATATAAAGGCTTGCGAACGATCTATGGCAATCAATTTCCGATGATCCCGACTGAACCACCCCAAAAAGCTGCTCAATCCCGGCGGATTAGCCACCCGAACCTCGCCCCCTGCCTCTCGGAGGGGCTTCCACATCCACCCTCCCAGAAGACTGAGGGAGCCGAACCAGTCATAGATCACCCGGACTTTAACCCCTTCCCGGGCCTTGGCCGAAAGGAGATCCCGGAAATGGCGCCCGGTCTTATCGTTATGGATAATGTACATCTCCAGGTGAATCGTCTTGCGGGCCCCCTGAATCGCCGCCTCCCATGCGGGATAATTTTCCCGAGCATCCCGGAGAATGCGCAGGTGATTCCCGTGGATCAAAGACGCCCCCGTTGCCCGCAACAGCTCTTCATTACTCAGTTGACTTTGCCGGTCGCAGCTCTTTTTCCTCATTGGGATCTCCCCGAGAAATCTGATAAAAGTCAATCCGGGTATGAACTATCTCGACTCACCCCGGATCCAATATTATGGCTTCGTAAAAAGTCCATCTGCGGCGTTGCGCTTTACCTTCTTCGTTGCGGCGTACCTTTTAAGTACGCCTCTCTCCTCAGGTTTTGCGCGCCTGGTCCGCCTGAGGCGGAGAGCTTTTTACTTTGCCATCGCCATTTGACTTTTTACGAGATCATCCAATATGCACTTCGGCAACCATCGGAATATGGTCGGAAGCCACCAAGCATAACCATTTCCGTGGGACTGCCACTTTGATAATTTCCACTGCACCCTGGTAATAAATATGGTCCAAATGAAAAACCGGAAAGACCCCGGGGTAGGTCCGGCGCCATTGGAGAAAGGGAGCCAAATCCAGGCTGTCCAGCTTCTCGGATAGAAGCCTCGAAGTCGGCCCCCGGTGCCCCTCGTTGAAATCCCCCAGTACGATTTTGGGGCCGTGTACTTTTGGGTCTTCCAGAATACGAATCAATTGCGCCGCCTGCCTGATCCTTTCGGCTCGCGAGGTTCCCAGGTGAACATTGTAAATATGAATCGGGTGCTTTTCCATCAAGAGATCTACCCGCTGGCATAAGCGCGGTTCATACCCATGCTGGGACAAATCATAAGTGATATGCCGGTCGATGGGAAAACGACTCAACAAGGCATTGCCGTATAAGTGCCCGCGTAAAATTCGAGCCGAGGCCAGCACCGATTCCATATTCAGCCGAGCTCCTATATCCTCCTCTTGTCCTCTGCCACCGGGACCTGCACCCATAACCTCTTGCAAGGCCACCACATCTGCTTTCAGCCCATGGAGCACGGAGGCAATCCGGGAAGGCCGGGTACGGCCATCCATTCCCCGGCATTTATGGACATTGTAGGTGGCAATGTGCAAGCGTATGGGTTTCGTTTGATGGCTCATAGATGAAACGATACCATCCCCCTTGTTTAATCGGAAAAAGAATCTCTCTTCACCCCTGCGGAAGACCAAGGCCATTGCCTCTGGTCGGCATAAAGGCTTTTCCCCAATTATAGTAAATCACAATTCTCTGTCCACAATCAATCCTTTCATTAAAATGATTGGATCCGCTTAAAAATTCAGAGGGCGAGGG
>JAOUFX010000594.1 GCA_029857975.1 Deltaproteobacteria bacterium
AAGGCCCGGCGGTTCGATCTTCCAGGGCCCAAGGGGACCTGCAATTGTACCACCTGCGCATGAAAAAAGTCCTGGAGAAGAAAGAAAATCTTTTTCTTAAACAGGCTATTGTTGATGAAATTATTGTAAAAAATGGAAAGGCTGTGGGGGTTGCAACGAATACCGGAGAAAGGTTATTGACCCGTGCCGTAATTGTAACTACAGGAACTTTTCTTCGGGGACTTGTACATATTGGCTTAAATAATTTTTCCGCAGGGAGATTGGGTGACTTACCCGCGATGATTCTTTCCGGGTCTCTGGGGCGCCTTGGCTTTGCGTTAGGGCGCTTAAAAACGGGGACTTGCCCGCGCCTGGATGGGAAATCCATAAATTTTTCCCTTCTTAAAGAACAATGGGGGGATGATCCGCCTAAGCCTTTTTCATTTAGTAATAAAAAAGTTGTTTTAAACCAAGTTCCCTGCCATATCACCTACACCAATCCAAGAACCCACCAGATCATCCGTTCTGGCCTTGACCGATCGCCCCTTTATTGTGGGGTTATTAAAGGTATTGGCCCCCGGTATTGTCCTTCGGTCGAAGACAAGGTGGTCCGTTTCCCCGAGAAAGATCAACATCAGATTTTTTTAGAACCAATGGGCTTAGACACGCTGGAAATATATCCCAATGGCCTTTCCACAAGCCTGCCCATGGACATTCAATTGCCGATGCTCCGCTCCATCCAGGGGCTGGAAAAAGTTGAAATCATCCGTCCAGGATATGCCATCGAGTACGATTATGCTGACCCAATTCAGCTGAAGCCCTCCCTGGAAACAAAGCTTATCGAAAACCTTTTTTTTGCCGGTCAGATAAACGGAACCTCGGGTTACGAAGAAGCTGCGGCTCAGGGTTTAATGGCCGGGATCAATGCTTCTTTGAAGATTCGAGGAATAAGCCCCTTCATACTTGGGAGGGAAGAGGCTTACATCGGTGTATTGATCGATGATCTGGTGACCAAGGGGACCAAGGAACCATACCGAATGTTTACTTCACGGGCCGAATATCGCCTGTTGCTTAGAGAAGATAACGCCGACCTGAGGTTGCGAGAAAAAGGACGGGCCTTGGGACTGGTAAATGACAAAGATTATCATGAATTTATTAATAAAAAAGAAAGTATTCACTCAGAGTTAGAAAGATTGGGCAAAGTTCTTGTTTATCCAACCCCTGGAAATAATGACCGGTTAAAGGCATTGGGGAGTTCTCCTATTAAGAACCCAACTTCTTTAGGCGACCTCCTGCGTAGGCCCGAGTTTTCTTACGGTGACTTAATAATATTCGATCAAAAATGCGCTTTAAATCAGGCAGAAGTTGCCGAACAGGTGGAAATTCATATCAAATACGATGGGTACATTAAAAGGCAGGAAGAACAGGTTGCCAAGCTTTTGAAGCTTGAACGCATGCCTTTGCCCGCCGAGGTGGATTTTA
Organism: Deltaproteobacteria bacterium; assembly: GCA_029857975.1. Next base: position 1,462 of record JAOUFX010000594.1, read on the forward strand.
AAGCTATCCCTGGCCTAACGGCCGAAGTGCGAGAGAAATTAAATCGTGTAAAACCAGTTTCTATTGGGCAGGCCTCACGGATCTCCGGGGTTACTCCTGCCGCCATCTCAATTTTAATGGTATATATGAAAAAAATTGGGTATGGGGGATAAAGGGGTATATTGAGACTTATTTTTCCGGGCTTGATTAAGGTTGCCAAAAAAAGGAAAATATGCCACAGACAACACGGAGAACACAGAGCTAAAAATTTAAAAATTAAAGCCTTTCTCTAATTACTCTGAACTACTAAGGTTCAAACTCTGAAAATTTTATTAAGCATTTTTTAATTTTATCTGTGTTTATCTGGTGTTATCTGTGTCCTAAATTGTCTTTTTTAAGATCTTTATATCTCTGTGATCTCTGTGCCCTCTGTGGCTAATTTAAATATTTAGGCATTTAATGACTCAGAGTGAATTGTTCGATTTATTAAATGAAGGTGCTGCGCAACTTGGTCTGTCTTTGACGCCAAATCAATCCCTTTCTTTCTACCAATACCTCAATGAACTTAAGGCCTGGGGGAAGAAAATTAACTTAATAGGCCGATCTGATGAACGAGAAATAGTTATTAAAGATTTTCTCGATTCTCTGACCGGGCAAGAACAGCTTTTTCAGGGGGCTTCTCTCCTTGACTTAGGTTCGGGAGCTGGATTTCCCGGAATCCCTCTTAAAATTGTTCGGCCAGACTTAAAGGTAGTTCTTTTAGAGGTTATCCTGAAGAAAGTTCATTTTTTAAAAAATTTAGTGCGCATTTTAGACCTTGAACGGGTAGAAGTCTATCGGGCAGGGGAAAAAAAGGGGGTTGAAGAAAATCTTTGGGGTAAATTTGATTTTGTCATTTCCAGGGCTTTTGGCTCATTGCATAAATTGGCCATAGGTGGGCTCCCTTTTTTAAATCCAGGAGGAGTCCTTCTGGCCATGAAAGGGAAAAAAGGGGAAGATGAATTGAAAAATAACCTTCCCGCTATTGCTAACATGGGTTTGAATTTCATTTTTTTGCATCGTTTCCGCTTGCCAATATTGGGACACGAACGAATTCTTATCGGCTTGCAGCGAGGATGATGTTTCACGTGAAACATTAATATTTTTTTCTTGATATTTTATCAGCGAATAAGGTATGTGTTTGATGCGGGGAATCTTGCTAAAATGCCCAGAGTGATCTGCATAGCCAATCAGAAAGGAGGGGTGGGAAAGACAACCACCGCGGTCAACCTTTCTGCTTCCCTGGCGGTGGCCGAAAAAAAGACTTTACTCGTTGACATCGACCCCCAGGGAAATGCCACCAGCGGATTTGGAATACCCAGGGGAGAAATTGCCCAAAACATTTACCACGCCCTAATTGATCAAGTTCCTCCGCAAAATTTGCTTCGAGATACAGAATTGACTTTCCTGAAAATCATACCTTCGAACATAGATTTGATCGGAGCCGAAATTGAATTGGTTCCCTTTTCAGACAGGGAGGCGCGCCTGAGGAATGCCTTGAAGGAATTGAAAGCAGGATTCGATTTTTTGATCATTGACTGTCCGCCCTCTCTTGGTCTTCTGACCGTGAATTCTTTGACGGCGGCGGATTCTGTCCTCATTCCCTTACAATGCGAGTATTATCCAATGGAAGGACTGTCGCAACTACTTAAAACTATTGAATTAATTAGAAATCATCTAAACCCAGACTTGAAAATCGAAGGGATTCTTCTCAC
>JAOUFX010000595.1 GCA_029857975.1 Deltaproteobacteria bacterium
CCTTTTATTGGACTCAAGGGAGTCAAACAAAACCCCATCACAGTCGTAGATCACACACCGAAAATCCAGCTTTTTCTTCATTCCCGATTTACCATCGTCTATATTCGCCAGCAGGTCCTCCCCACCGGAAAAATTACTTCTTCCCTTTTCTCCCCGGCAATACCCCTGCTTCCGGAACGATTCCCGGCAATCCGGGCATGGCCATTTTTTCATAACCGGCGGGGAGTTCGAAAAGGCTGTCAGGCTGCGAGCCTTTTTTGATGTTCTTATATTCCGTACTCCAGCTTCCATCGACTGCCGATATTTTTATCGGGTAGTTTAAATCTGTAGACACCCACTGATAGGCCTTATCGGAAATTTCTCCGTCCTTGATGATAACTTCATATTTTTTTGTGGAATATCCATTCACCGTTTCCGAACCGATATATTTCCTGCTGACTTCGCCTTTCATCTTTTCCCCGGGAATTGGCGTTTGGTCCGATTGCACTTCCATGTAGGATTTTTCCTCCGGCATGACCACCCACATGACATTCTTATCCATCCGCACGATACTGTGTATTCCTTCTCCTTTCGTTTCCATACGAATTTTGTTGTTTTTCATGTAGACCTTGGAATGCATGGTTTGTCCCTGGGATTTGCTTATCATCTCCGCCGAAAATTCCGCGGTCAAAGCCTTGTCGAAAAAGACTAAGGTCATGGTAAGAACGATTACCGGGATCAAAAATTTTTTCATGAAGTTCCTCCTGGGATCGATTTCAGCGACATATACCACAAGATGGATATTCTTAACAGGGCTTTATTCACCCCGTGGGCCTAAGACCGGAAGCGAAAGTTTTTATTCTTTGGAAGCCCGTCCCCCTTTCATCCAACGGGCAACCCTTATGATGATACCGATGAGGCTTTTTTCCCTGGGTTGAAACTGGGCCTTAATCATTTCAAGATCCTTACCGATTTCCACTTGAATCGATGCGGATTTCTTGACGGCGAGTACCTGGGTGAAATGGACGCTCCGGTGGCCAGTCATGAGGAAACTAATGATACAGGCCACTGCCGCGTAAGCAGCTACTTCCGGCCCGAAGAGTTCCAGGGCCAGGATACTGGCGGCGATGGGTGTATTGGTCGCTCCCGCCAGCAGGCTCACAAAACCAATGGCTGAAAAAGTGGCGATGTTGGCTCCCAATAGATCCCCCAAGAGGGCTCCTGAGGTTGCCCCGATAAAGAGAATGGGGACCACGATCCCGCCACTTCCCCCAAAGTTAAGGGTAATGCTGGTAAAAACCATTTTTAAAATAAAGGCATACCAGACAATACTCTTGCCCTCGAGGGAGGCCTGGATGGTCTCCAGCCCCAGGCCGAGATATTGCCGGGAGAAGATCATGGTTAACCCAACCAGAACCAGGCCCCCGATGACTCCCTTCCAGGGCAGACTCCAGGGGATCTTTTCAGATATTTTTTTAAAATATCTTAGAACCTCAATGAGAAAGAAGGAACAGAGGCCGAAGAAAATTCCGGCCAAAATGATTTCCAGGAAAAAGGACTCGCTGAAAACAGGGGTGAAAAGAAGGGGAGTATGAAAGTAGGTGATTCCGAGTGCAGAGGCGACCTGATAACTGATGATGCCGGCTATGAAGGAAGGCAGAAGGACATCATATAAAACGGATCCTATGAAAAGCACCTCGACGCCGAAGATTGCGCCGGCAATGGGAGTTCCGAAGACGGAAGCGAATCCGGCGCTGATCCCGCAGATAACCAATTTTTTTCGATCGCTGTCGTCGAAGCGGAAGAGGTCGGCGAAGAGGGAGGAAAGGCCGGCGCCGATCTGGGCACAGGGTCCGATTTTCCCGGCAGACCCACCGGTGGCGATGGTGATGACTGTAGCCACAAGTTTTATCGGGACGACGATCCCTTTGATCTTCCCCGATTGCTTATGAACCGCCTCGATCACCCTATCCGTTCCCTGTCCTTCGGCATCCGGGGCTAAATACTTGATGAGAACCGCACTCAGGAAAAATGCTCCGGGGAGAAGGAGAAAATAATAAGGATACCGGCCGGTGTAATCGATACTCCAATTCAAAATTTTTAAAAAGAAAGTGGTAGATAAGCCTACCATCCCTCCGATGATGGATGCCAGGATGAACCACTTTAAAACGCTAACAAAAATTACCGATTCTTCGGTAAGTCTTTTTTTCATAAGGATAAAAATCTATTGGGGGTCTTATTGGGAATTGATCTTGAGATTCACCAGGGCCATGATTCGTCCTTTGATCTCTTCTCCTTCCCGCTGAAGCCGGCGAAGTTCCCTTTTCATCTTTTCCACATATTTTTTATCATCCAGGGCGGAAAGGTTGATCAAAACGTTGAACACCCCGCCGCCTAATGCGGCATCTGCCATGAGCGCCCCGACGGCTGCATCACTGGCGGCGTTGGGATTTCCTTTTTCCAGTGCCTCCTGGCAAAGTTTCATTACTTTCAGGCTGGTGGCGGCGGTAAAGAGGGGGGGATCCGCCGCTCTTTTTAAGGCTTTTTGGATTTCTTCCTTGCGTTTCCTTTTTTCCTCTTCATTCGTCTTCGGGAGAAGGTAGGCCTTCATTACGTCCTGATAGGCCGCGATATCTTTTTCAATGGTGGCAACCAGAGACTGCCGGTGGGAGTAGGCCTCTTCGCGGATCTTCTCTAACTCAGCCTGGTAAGCCTCGTACGCCTTTTTCCCCACGGTGAGATTGACAACCATTTCCACCAGAGCAGAGCCCAAGCATCCGGCCAAGGCGGAGACGCTTCCCCCGCCGGGAGTGGCGCTTCCGCTGGCGACCGCATCCAGAAACTGAGTCACGGTTGTTTCATCTTTCTGTGCTTCTTGGCTCATGAAGTCTCCTCCGAAAAATCAAAATCCAAAATTAAGTTTTATCTTTCCCCCCACTCTAGGCGGAAACAAACAATTTGATTAGAATTTATATAAAAAAGGTAAGAGGGTCAAGAGGTTTTTATCTTGCCCCCCTCACTTTTTATTTTCTTTCATGATTGCAGAAGGATTATCAGGACCCGGCGGGGAGATGCTGCGCGCCGGCCAAACGGTGGGATCAAACCTTTCGGCACCCCTCACTTTGCCTCCGCAAAAAGAGAGCACAAACAACATATATCTTTGCTACAGCGGTGGAAGTAAAGCTCCAAGTCATGGAAGAACCACCGCCTTTTG
>JAOUFX010000596.1 GCA_029857975.1 Deltaproteobacteria bacterium
CTGTTTGGCCAATAATTAGGCCCCCCCTCTCCATTGACATCGATCCGCATAAATCCGTCACGCTGGTAGCTGTTTTCAGGAGCATACTTGGGTGCATTTATCGGAATCTGGTGGTAGTTGGGTCCCAGACGGTGAATATGTGTATCATGGTAGGAAAAAACTCTGGCTTGCAGCATCTTGTCCGGTGAAACGGCGATGCCTGGTACCACATTGCCGGGGCAGAACGCAGCCTGCTCCACTTCGGCAAAATAATTGACCGGGTTGCGGTTCAAAACCAACTTACCGATTTTGATAGGCGGGACCTCCTGGTGTGGCCAGACCTTGGTGATATCGAAGATATCCCAACGAAAATCCTTGGCCTTTTCCAGGGTCAAGATTTGCATCTCAAGCGTCCAGGAAGGGTAATCACCCTTCTTGATGGCATCATATAAGTCGCGGGTGGCGTGATCCGGATCTTCGCCACAAAACCGCCTCGCTTCCTCGCGGTTTAAATTCTTGATTCCCTGGTCGGTCTTAAAGTGGTACTGTACCCAGAATTGTTCGCCTTGGGCATTGTACCATTTAAAGGTGTGGCTACTGTAACCGTTCATGTGGCGATAGGTGGCTGGCGTACCGCGGTCGGAGAAAAGAATGGTGACCTGATGAATCGATTCCGGGGTCAGGGATAAGAAGTCCCAAAACATGTCCGGGTTAGGGAGGTTGGTAGCTGGATGCCTTTTCTGGGTGTGGATGAAGTCGGGAAACTTGAGTGGGTCCCGGATAAAGAATACGGGTGTGTTGTTGCCAACGAAATCGTAGTTCCCCTCTTCGGTGTAGAATTTAACGGCAAAACCCCGCGGGTCGCGCGCGGCATCGGCTGAACCCTTTTCACCACCAACCGTGGAAAAGCGGGCGAAGACTTCGGTTCGCTTACCGACTTTAGAAAGAAATTTAGCTTTGGTGTATTTCGTCACCTCGGCGTTTACTTCAAAATATCCATGGGCTCCAGCTCCTTTGGCATGGACTACACGTTCGGGGATGCGCTCGCGATCGAAATGAGCCAGCTTCTCCAGCAGGTGAACATCCTGCATCAGTACCGGACCGCGCTCACCGGCTGTTAGGCTGTTCTGATCATCAGCAACAGGGATTCCGAAAGCAGTTGTGTACCTCTTTTTTTCATTGGACATTTTTTTCTCCTTTCCATGAAATTGGTATTATCAAAACTTAACCACAGAGAACACCGAGAATAATTTCATAGTTAAAAACAAAATAAGCTCAATCTTTCCTCTGTGCTCTCATGTAATCAATTCATAATCTAAATGCCTTACGATTTTCAAGTAATGAGGACACTAAGTAAAAAAGAGAAAAGGAGTTTATTTATTCGGTTTATCTTAATTTTCCTCTGGGTCCTCTGTGGTTTCCTATTTTATCCTCTTTTTTTCTTAAAAATTTTGACATTACCATGAAATTATTCAGAGCCCGAATACTTCATGATTATTAAGATATCATTCATATTATCTCGCAGTAATATTGTGGATATCAATAAGGTGAACTATGCATTTTAAGGTGAAAAATACTGTATTGGGGTGAGGGGGCCAATGTCAAACGTTGCGTCCACATTTTTTATCCTATTCCTACTTTCCACAGCCAGAATGAAAGGGTAACCATAGAGAGCAGGGTGGAGACCATGATGTCCGAAGACATGAGGCTTTTGTCGGCCCCCAGTTTAGAGGAGAGGAGATAAGAAGAAAAAGCCGTTGGGGAGGCCAGCAGGATGATTCCCACCTTGAAATCCAACCCCCGCACATCCAGCCATTCCAAAAGGAACCAACCCAGACCGGCCATCAGGAAAAGCTTGAAGAAACAGGCAAAGGCAGTGGCTTTGTAGTCTTTCTTGATCTTTTCGAAAGAAAGGTTTCCGCCCATGGATATAAGGGCCAAGGGGAGAGCCAGGTCGGAAAGGAAACGGAGAAAATTGACCGTGAAAGCGGGAAACGGTACGGAGAATCTGGATAGAAGCAACCCGGCAAAGCAGGAGATGATGATCGGGTTGGTGAGTAAAGCGTTCCTCAAGTCAACGACGGATTTCCAGTCCATGGTCCCTTTCAGAGGCCCGATCAAGGCCAAGACGGCGGCAGCATTCACCAGCGGGCTCATGAAGCCGATCAATACCCCGCCCCGTCGCAAACCATCCTCCCCGTAAGCCGCCAGGATAATCGGCAGGCCGATATAGGTCAAATTGCCCCAAAAAGACCCCTGGGTAAAGGAGCCGACTTCTCGTGGAGGAAGTCTCAAGAGGCGGGCAAACCCGTACGCACCCAACCCACATCCTATGACCGTCAGGTAACAACCGAAGATCAAGCGGGGGTTGAAGTTCAAGTCGAAAGAGGCTGTCCCGATCTTCCATACCAATAAGGAGGGTACGGCCACAAAATAGGCCAAATGACTGATCTTTTCCAGGAAAGACTTATCGACAAAATTTAGGCGGCGGATCCCAAATCCGAGAGCAATGATCAGGAAGACCGGAAGGACGACATTCAGAAAGAACATAACAATTATTCCAGATTTCGGATTTCAGATTTTTTGTAGGTGGAGGCCTTCTTCATCCAGAATCAGAAACACCGGTGATCCCTTATGGCGAAACCGCTTGGGATTATGCTCATCCACGCTGATCAAATCTCCTCCTTCCATCTCCACCAGGTAGCGAGCCATGGAACCCAGGAAAGAAACCTCTTGCACCTTACCCGTTAACTTTCCTTCTTCCTTTGTTTCCGCAAACCGGATCATCTCCGGCCTCAGAACCACTCGAACTTCCTGGCCGGATTTGTACTCGCCAGCCATCGGAAGGGCAATGATCGTATCATGAATCCTTACTTTAAGCGCATGGTCGCCAACTTCCACCACTTGGCCTTTTAAAAAGTTGGTGGTTCCGATGAACTCCGCGACAAAAGGAGTTTGGGGATGACGATAAATTTCCAGGGGTGTTCCCGCTTGTTCTATATTTCCCTTATTCATGATAACGGTGGTATGAGATATGGACATCGCCTCTTCCTGGTCATGGGTCACATAAATGGTCGTTATTCCCAGCCTCTCCTGGAGGGCTCGAATTTCCCCGCGCATATAAATGCGGAGCTTGGCATCGAGGTTACTCAAAGGCTCGTCAAAAAGTAAAACCTTGGGCTCGTTGACCAGAACTCGGGCAAT
>JAOUFX010000597.1 GCA_029857975.1 Deltaproteobacteria bacterium
CCCCCGCATTCATGAAGATAGCTCCGCCCACCGTTCCAGGAATTCCAGCGGCAAATTCCATCCCGGCCAGCCCCTTCTCTGAAGAAAATTCGACGAGCTTGCCTAAGGGCCCACCGGCTTCGGCCAAGATCAGGTTTTCCTCCGGACCTCCTCCTACTTCCTCCAGGCGCAGGAATCCTCGCGATAAAGAGATCGCCATGCCCCGAACTCCCCCATCCCGTACCAAAAGATTGGTTCCGTTTCCAAGGACGAAGTAACGGACTCCTCGTTGCTTACACCAGCCCAAAATTTTCTGCAGGTCTTGGATATCGGAAGGGAAGGCCAAATAATCAACTCGCCCCCCAACCCGAAAAGAGGTGTAATCGGACATGGAAACCGCATAGCGGATCTGTCCTTTTATTTCATTTTCCAATGGAATTGGGTTAAACTCTGCCACTTGCCCCAGCCTAAGTTCGGAGTTGGGAGTTGTTGATTTCGGAGTAAATTATTTTCCTCCGAACTTCGAACTCGCTACTCCGAACTATTTTTCTATTATTTCCTTATGCCTTACATCTCTTTTTTCAATTTTTTGATTAAGGCTTCGCCAGTTTTCCAAACATCCCCTGCCCCCAGCGTAAAGACTATATCTCCAGTTCTTAATCTGGGCAGCAGCCGATCGAGAATTGTGCTTTTGTCTAAAACTAAGGTCACATCCTTGTGTCCATGTCCTTTGATCCCCTCGTAAAGCCCCTGGACATTCACTCCCGGGACAGGATCTTCCCCGGCGGGATAGATCCCGGTCAGGAAAAGGACATCGGCCTGATTAAAGGCGGTTAAAAATTCCTTGAACAGGTCCCGGGTGCGGGAGTAACGATGGGGCTGGAAAACAACCACGGTTCGCCGCTCCCACCCGCTTTTGGCCGCACTCAGCGTCGCCTTGATCTCCGTGGGATGATGCCCATAATCATCCACCACCATCACCCCATCCCATTCTCCTTTAATCTGAAACCTTCTTTGCACCCCGCTGAATGAACCCAAGGCCTGTTGTGTGACCTCAAAGTTTAAATCCAGCTCCGAGGCGGTGGCGATGGTGGCCAAAGCATTGTAAACGCTGTGCAATCCGGGCATCTGAATGGAGATCTGCCCCAATTCCCTCTCGTTGGCGAAAACCCGAAAGGAGGTAGCCAACCCATGATAGGATATATCGGCTGCGCGGAAGTTCGCCTGGCTACTCATACCATAAGTCACATACCGCTTCTGTACCTGAGGGATCAAGGCCTGGACGTTTTCCTGATCTATGCAGAGTATGGCCAGCCCGTAGAATGGGACTTTGTTGATGAATTCCAAGAAAGCCTTTTGGATTTCTTCAAGGTTGCGGTAATGGTCCAGGTGTTCCGGGTCGATGTTGGTCACCACGGCGATCGTCGGCGAAAGCTTTAAAAATGAACCGTCGCTTTCATCGGCTTCAGCCACTAAGAGCTCTCCCTGTCCTAATTTGGCGTTAGAACCAAAGATGTTCAGCTTGCCCCCGATCACCGCCGTGGGATCGAGGCCTCCATGGGCCAAGACGGTAGCAATCATGGAGGTGGTGGTCGTTTTACCATGGGTCCCAGCGATGGCCACACCGTATTTCATGCGCATCAGCTCCGCCAGCATTTCAGCTCGAGGAATCACGGGGATGATGCGTTCATGAGCTGTGATCACTTCGGGATTATCCTTCCGTACCGCCGAAGAAATTACCACGACATCTGCATCTTTCAGGTTTTCCGATCGATGGCCAATAACAACTTCTGCCCCCAGCCGTTGCAGACGCAAAATGGTGTCTGACTCCACCAGGTCTGAACCCGAAACCCGGTAGCCGAGATTGAGCAGAACTTCGGCAATCCCGCTCATGCCGATTCCGCCGATGCCCACAAAATGCACCCGACGGATCCTGCGTTTCATGCCGAAGGTATTTTTATCCATTACCCACCATTTCATAACAAAGGGTAACAATCTTTTGCGCCGCATCGGGTTGGGCTAAGGCGGCGGCCCGCTCTCCCATTTTTTTCATGCGGGGAGGATCAGCGATGAGCTCTTTCAGGATTCTGCTCAAATGGACGCCGGTCAGGTCTCCATTGGTTACGAGCACGGCGGCACCGGCATCCACCAGGGTCTTGGCATTGAGCGTCTGGTGGTCATTGGCCGCGTGCGGGTAGGGCACCAAAATGGCCGGCAGCCCTGTGGTCATCAATTCAAAAAGGGTGGTGGCTCCGGCCCGGCACAAAACCAAATCGGCCAGAGCATAGGCTCGATCCATGGCGTGGATGAAAGGATAAACTTCCGCAGCGAACGCTTCCCGTTGGTAAGCTTCCTGTACTTCCTGATAATCTTTCGGGCCGGTCTGATGAATGATGTGTAATCTTTCCTTCCATTCCCGCAAATAAATCAACGCTTCCTTCATGGCCTGGTTCAGACGATGTGCACCCTGACTTCCCCCAAAAATAAAAATGGTGAATTGGGCCGTCGGTTTACGTTCCTGCAGAATCCCCGGCGAGCGAATCATGTCCCTCACCGGATTGCCGGTCAGAAAGGTCTTGCCCCGGGAAAAGTGCCGGGCAGAATCCATGAAAGAAACAAAGATCCGATCCACAAACCGGCCCAGAATCCGGTTGCTGAGTCCGGGAAAACTATTCTGCTCGTGGATGGCGGTATGATATCCCAAGGCCCAAGCGGTCAAAACCACTGGCCCCGAGGCATACCCCCCCACGCCCAAAACAATATCAGGTTTGAAGGAACGAAGCAAACTCCAGGATTGGAGCAGGCTCTTGGGAACAGCCATCAGGCTACGAAATTTCTCCCAGACCGATTTTCCCTTTACCCCGGCCGCTGCGATGGTTTCCAGCAGATAACCTTCCCTCGCCACAATACTGGCTTCCAACCCTCGGCGACTTCCTACCAAGAGGATTTCATTATGCCGTTCTCGATCTTTAAACGCTTCAGCCACGGCCAGGGCCGGGAAGAGGTGCCCTCCCGTTCCCCCTCCGGCGATCATGATTTTCATTGGCAACTCTCACAGCGCGCGAAGAAATATTCAGAAGAATTCCTACGGCCACTAAATTGATGATCAATGATGTTCCCCCATAACTAATGAATGGAAGCGTCGACCCCTTCGTCGGCAACAATCCCATGACAACTCCCATGTTGAGGAGGGTTTGAACC
>JAOUFX010000599.1 GCA_029857975.1 Deltaproteobacteria bacterium
CCTGATCCTCCAGAAGAACAAGAATAAGCGCTTGGGAAAGATCCTGGTCGAGTTGGGTTATGTCACGGAAGGGCAGATCGCTGAAGCTCTTTCCCAGCAACTTACCCTTCCTCTGGTTGATTGCGATCAATACGAGATTACCGAGGAAGTAAAAGCTCTCGTCCCCAAAGAAATTGCCGAAAAGAAAATTATCATGCCGCTCGAAGTCAAAGCAAAAACCCTCTTGTTAGCGATGGCCGATCCTCTCGATTGGGAAACCATGGGAGAGATCGGCTTCATGACCGGATTGAACGTAAACCATGTAATCGCCTGCGAGACCAATCTACTGGGGGCCATCGAAAAGCATTATGGGGCGGAAGAAAAGATTTGGGACCTGCTCAAGAATATGCCGGGGTTTGATGCCGTAGAATTTAAAAAAGACGCTCCGGAAGATGAGCTTACCCTCCAGTCTCTCTACAAGAGCAGTGAAGCTCCGGCAATTATAAAACTGGTGACCATGGTCATCGTGGATGCAGTCAAAACCCGGGCCAGCGATATTCACATCGAACCCCGGGAAAAAAACGTCCTGATCCGTTATCGGGTTGACGGCGAACTGCGGGACGTTTTAAGAATTCCCAAAAATGTGCAGAATTCGGTGATTTCCCGGATCAAAATTATTTCGAACTTAGATATTACCAATCGCAGAGTCCCCCAGGACGGGAATAGTTATTTGAAATTTGAGAATAAAGAGGTCGACCTGAGAATCTCGACGCTGCCTTCCATTTATGGAGAGAAGGTAGTCATCCGGATTCTAAACCGGAATACAGGCCTGATCCCCCTTGCCCAGCTGGGGATTTCCGAAAGCATCCTGAATCCCATGGTCGAAATCTTCAGCCAGCCGCAAGGGATGTTTTTGGTCACCGGGCCTACGGGCGCGGGGAAAACCACGACCCTCTATGCCTGTTTGAATCAGCTGCGGGCAGAAACGGAAAATATCGTAACCGTAGAAAATCCGGTAGAGTATAAATTTGAAGGGATCACCCAGGTGTCAGTGAATGAAGTCGTAGGCCTTACTTTTTCGACGGCCCTGCGCTCGATCCTGCGGCAGGATCCAGATATCATCATGGTCGGAGAAATCAGGGACTTGGAAACGGCGGAGATCGCCATCCGGGCCGCGCTCACGGGACACTTGGTGCTCAGCACCCTTCATACCAATGACACCATTTCAACCGTGACCCGGTTGGTGGATATCGGCACACCTAATTTTTTAGTCAGTTCGGCGGTCAACGGGGTGCTGGCCCAGCGTTTGGTGCGCAAGATTTGTGAAAAGTGTAAGATCGAAGAACCCGTCCCCGGGAATCGCATCTTCAGGGATTTGCCGCCGCTTCAACATTACTACCAGGGGAAGGGATGCCCCAGTTGTTCTTACACGGGGTATTACGGGCAAATCGGCATCTTTGAATTTTTGAAGATCGATAAAAAGATGCGAAGGTTAATTGCCAAGAATGCGTATGAGGATGAATTGCGGGAGGCGGCTCGGGAATCAGCGGTGAAAACCCTTTTTGAAGATGCCTGGGCCAAAGTGAACGAAGGGATTACCACGGCGGAAGAGGTACTGGCCAAGGTACCTCAACAGTATATCGAACATATGGAAAAAACTTCTTCTGTAAAAGAGGAAATCCCTCTTTTCGAGGATATGCCGGAAAAAGATCCTTATCGTTGGCATTGAGCGCCCGAATCGGCCAACCCACCCTTGGCACCATTTGCCAACCTCCCCCCAACCGTTTTCTGGTCCTCCCCACCCTGCCCTTCGAGGGGACCTAAAGGGGTTGTGGTTAATCCATTATTTATACGAGGTTCTATCATTTGATGAAAAAAGAGTGGCCATGGATTTTCTTACCGTTACCTTGATCGCCGTTGGCCTGGCCATGGATTGTTTTGCCGTAGCCATCACGAGCGGAATCGCTGTTAAAAAATTAAGAATCAACCACGCTTTGCAGATTGCCTTATTTTTTGGAGGTTTCCAGGCATTGATGCCCATCCTGGGATGGTTAGCCGGAGTGGGGTTGAGGGATTTTATATCCAACATCGACCATTGGATTGCTTTTGGACTCCTGAGTGCCATCGGCCTGAAGATGATTTATGAATCCAGGAAATTGCCTGCGGCTAAAAACAATTTTAATCCCCTGAATTTTTATGTTTTATCCATGTTATCAATTGCGACCAGCATTGATGCCTTAGCCATCGGAGTAAGTTTTGCTTTCCTCAAAATTCCACTTATCTCCTCGGTCATTATAATCGGAGCCATCACCTTCATGATTTCTCTTATCGGAGTTTTTATGGGGAATCGGACCGGTCATTTTTTTGAAAATAAAATGGAACTCGCCGGCGGCCTCATCTTGATCGGGATCGGCATAAAAATCCTGTTTGAACATTTGGCCTGAGACTTCCCCTCCCTGAATCCCCTCCCCCCCGCACTCATCGCCCCGAACCCCGGTCCACGAATAGGGATTTTGTAAAAGTGAAGGTGGGCAAGCCTGAAAAAATGGAGTTTCTTCGAAAAAGACGCCAAGCAAAAGGCGCGGGTGGAGGTTATTGCGAAATATACGGCAGGGGCCAGATGCGGAAGTAGTCGCGGATACGCACCCAAACCCCCACCAGGCCCTCGGGCTTGAGGATGATGAACAGAATAATTAAAAGGCCAAAAGTAAGATCCTTCACCGGGCCCATGTAAACGGTGATATTGGGGTCGTATTTTTTTGCCAAGATGGACACGCCGACGTTCAAAAACTCCGGCACCATGGTAATGAAAAGTACCCCGAAGATCGTCCCTAACAGACTACCCACCCCTCCAATCAGAACCATGGCCAGGAACTCGATGGATTTGAAGAAGGTGTAATCTTCCGGAATGGCGCCCCTCTGCAGGGCGGAAAAGAGCGCCCCGGCCATGCCGGCATAAAAGGCGCTGATGGCGAAGGAGAGAAGATTATATCGGAAGACCGGGATGCCGATGATCTCCGAAGAAACGTCGTTATCGCGGATGGCGATGAAAGCCCGACCGATCTTGGAGCGGTTGATATTTTTTAGACCCCACATGGAAAAAGATGCCAGAAGGAAGATGAAATAGAAGAAGGCGTAGTGCTTTCCGAGGGAGAGGCCGAGGCAGGAGGGAAGAGGGAGCTCAATCCCCCGGATT
>JAOUFX010000598.1 GCA_029857975.1 Deltaproteobacteria bacterium
ATTCTCTGAGATCTCGGTGTTGTAAAAAAATCGCTCAATTTAGGTTTGACAAAATAAAAAATATGCAATAAAGCTAATTGGAATCTTTTCCTTTAGGGTTTTCCATACTTCCGCTCTTGGGCCGTCCCCCGTAGGACAAGGATCAACCCTGGTCGGCCAGGCAGAGGATCAGAAAGGGATGAAAAAATGAGTTTGGAAATCAAGGGTCCCCAAGACCTGGAAAAAGAAGTCATCAAAGCCGATTTATGCACACTTTGCGGGGCCTGTGCGGGGCTCTGCCCGTACTTCCGGGCCTACCAAGGAAGAATCGTTTTGATGGATCATTGCCATTTGGCGCAGGGGCGATGTTATTCCTTTTGCCCCCGAACGCCCGTGAATCTGGAAGAAATCAATCAATTTACTTTCGGCAGTCCATATCCGGCCGAATCCCTGGGAACTTTCCGGCAAATCGTCATGGCGAAATCCCTGGACAAAGCCACCCTGGCCAAAAGCCAATACGGTGGCGCCACTTCCGCGTTAATCGCGCTGGCTTTGAAAAGAGGGATGGTCGATGCCGCTATCCTGACGAAAAGAGAAAAAGAACTTCTTTCTTCGGGAGTACTGGCGCAGAGTAAAAGGCAGGTTTTGGCCTGTGCCGGCTCCAATTACATCGCTTCCCCTACTTTGCAGGCCTTCAACAGGGGAGTCCAGGATTCATACCGGAGGGTGGCAGTCGTGGGGATCCCCTGCCAGGTCCTGGCCCTGGGGAAAATGCGCCTAAACCCGCTGGAAAACAAGAAACACATCGAAAAGCTCAGCTTGGTCATAGGCCTTTTCTGCACTTGGGCGCTCTCTTACAAGGAATTTTTTAATTTTCTCCGGCGAGATTATTCCGTTCCTAAAATCGGCAAAATGGATATTCCACCCCCGCCGGCCAATGTTTTTCAAATGGAGGTGCCCGACGGTTTAAAATCCATCTCCCTGGACAGGATCCGCCAATTTATCCGGCCTACTTGCAGCGTTTGCCTGGACATGACCGCAGAATTTGCGGATCTTTCCGTGGGGGCGGTGGAAGGCATCACCGGTTGGAACACGGTCATCGTGCGCACTCCCCGGGGACAAGAACTTATGGAAGAGGCGCGCCGGGCCCGGATACTGGAAATCGCCGAGCTGCCCAAGGCCAATTTTGATCACCTGCTAGAAGCCGCGCTGCTCAAAAAAAAGCGAGCTCTGGAGAATATCGTGAAGCGCACGGGCAACAAGGAAAACTTGCTTTACCTGCAGGGAGCGGATGCCCTGCTTCCCCTTTTGCCTAACTGAAAACTAAAGGGTTCAAGGGGCCAAGGATTCAAGGGGTCAAGAGAAAATCAATAATTGAAAGCACGGGAACCCTTGACCCCTCGAATCCTCGAACCCTGTATTTTGGAGGTAAAGATGTCTGTGATTAAGAAAAATGCTCCGGGTTCCAATGAGCTGCTGATGGGCAACGAGGCCATTGCCCGCGGGGCATTAGAAGCCGGGGTTCAATTCGCTGCCGCCTATCCCGGGAATCCATCTTCGGAAATTATCGGTTCCCTTTCCCGGGTGGCGGATGATCTGGGTATTTATGTCGAGTGGTCGGTGAATGAAAAAGTAGCCCTGGAAGCCGCGGCCTCGGCTTCTTTCTCCGGCCTTCGCGCCATCAGCGCCATGAAGCAGAACGGAGTGAACGTGGCGTCTGATTTCATTCTGAACCTGAATCTTTCGGGAGTAGGCAAGGGGGGATTGGTTTTGGTGACGGCCGATGATCCGGCCGCCCTTTCTTCGACCAATGAGGAGGATTCGCGCTTCATTGCCAAACTGGGAGATCTTCCTTTACTGGAACCGGCCACCTTCCAGGAAGCGAAAGACATGACCAAATGGGCCTTCGACCTCTCCGAGGCGATCAACAGCCTGGTGATCGTTCGCAGCGTCTCCCGTATCTCCCACGCCCGCGGCAATGTCATCCTCGGCGAGTTACCCCAGGAGAAAAAGATTGCCCGGTACGATACCTCCAAAATATTTATTCCCGTGGCCGCTCCCCTGCGCCATTTGGCCCTGCACCTGAAACTGGCCAAGGTGCGGGAGATGTACGAATCATCGCCTTGCAACTGGTACGTCGGCCCGGAGAAGCCTGAGCTTTTGATGATCACCTCCGGCAGCGGCTGGTTTTATTCCCTCGAGGCGGTCAAGACCTTAAAGGGGAAAGATCGGGTGGGCATTCTGAAGATCGGGACGACCTGGCCCCTGCCTTCCAAGCTATTGGCCAAACACATGGCCAATGCGAAACGGGTGCTCTTCGTGGAGGAAGTAGACCCTTTCCTGGAAAACAACGTCAAGGAGCTGGCCGCCGAGTGGTCGCCGGAGATCGGCTCCTGGACCTTCTACGGCAAAAGTTCGGGGCACGTTCCCTCCTTCGGCGAGATCAACCCCGACCTTATTATCAATGCCTTGGCCAAAGCGATGAACCAATCCTATTCACCCCGCGAAGCAGGGTACGGGGGAAAAGCTTTAGAGATGACCAAGACCCTGGTCCCCAACAGGGATCTGGGCTTTTGCGCCGGCTGCCCGCATCGCGCAACTTTCTGGGCCATCAAGGCGGCACTCAAGCTCGACGGGCGGGGAGGCTTTGTAACCGGGGACATCGGGTGCTACTCCCTTGGATTAGGACCGGCGGGGTTCTACCAGCTCAAAACTATGCATGCCATGGGATCGGGTACCGGGTTGGCCACAGGCTTCGGCCAACTGCGCAAGTTCGGGTTTGACCAGCCGGTCCTGGCGGTTTGCGGTGATTCCACTTTTTTTCACGCGGCCATTCCCGCGCTGATCAACGGCGTTTACAACAAATCCAACTTCGTCATGGTCGTCCTGGACAACAGCGCCACCGCCATGACCGGCTTCCAGCCTCATGCCGGAACGGGCGAGACCGCCACGGGGTCTCCGGCCCCGGTGGTGGATATCGAGAAGCTTTGCGCGGCCCTGGGGATTCGCGTGGAGACCTGCGATCCTTTCGATCTTCAGGATACGACGGAAAAAGTTTTGGATTTGATCAGCGAAGAAGGTGGAGTCCGGGTGCTTATTTCCCGGAGAAAGTGCGCCCTGGTCAAGGCCAAAGAAGAAAAAGCCAAGTACAAAGTCCATGTCGATCCGGGAAAATGCCTCGGTGAATCCTGCGGCT
>JAOUFX010000600.1 GCA_029857975.1 Deltaproteobacteria bacterium
GGTTGTGGCCAGAGAGAAAAAAGCGGATGCCAATCATGGAATAGATGGAAAAGTGTGGTAAAAGAAAGGATGAGAAAGGAGACGCCGTAAATGGCAAAAATCGTTGAGGTCAAGGCCAGGGAAATATTGGACTCACGCGGAAACCCTACGGTAGAAGTGGAAGTCTATCTCTCCGGGGGAGCAATGGGGAGAGCGGCCGTCCCTTCCGGAGCCTCTACCGGCGAAAGGGAAGCACTGGAACTCAGGGATGGGGATCCGCAGCGCTTCCAGGGCAAAGGGGTGCAAAAAGCCGTGGAAAATGTAACCAAGACCATCGCCCCCGGGGTCATCGGATTGGAAGCCCTGGATCAGATAACTTTGGATCGGCGCATGATTGAAATAGATGGAACGGAAAACAAATCGAAGCTCGGAGCCAATGCGATCCTCGGCGTTTCCATGGCCGCTTGCCGCGCTGCGGCACAGGCGCTGGGAATTCCCCTCTATCGCTATTTAGGAGGGGCCGGAGCTCGAGAGCTTCCCGTTCCTCTGATGAATTTCATCAACGGGGGCGCCCATGCAGACAATGCCTTGGATATCCAGGAGTTCATGGTGGTTCCGGCTGGAGCGAAGAATTTTGCGGAAGCCCTGCGGATGGGGGCGGAGATCTTCCAGCAGTTGCGCCAGATCCTGAAAAAAAAGGGATACAGTACTTCGGTGGGGGATGAAGGAGGCTACGCTCCGCGCTTGAAATCGAACGAAGAAGCCCTGCAGTTAATCGTAGAAGGAATTACCCTCTCCGGCTACAAACCGGGCCAAGATGTTTTTTTAGCCCTGGATTCAGCGGCCAGCGGTTTTTATCAAGGCGGGGGGTATGTATTCAAAACCGGAAAAGAGAAAAAATTTTCCAGCGAAGAGATGATCGATTTTTACGAAAACCTTCTGGAACGGTATCCCATAAAATCTTTGGAAGACGCCCTGGCGGAGGATGACTGGGAAGGCTGGGAGAAATTAACTCGGCGCCTGGGCAAGCGGGTCCAGATCGTCGGGGATGATATTTTCGTGACCAATCCCAAAATTTTCCGCAAAGGAATCGAGAGAGGAGTGGCCAACTCGATCTTAATCAAGTTGAACCAAATCGGGACGGTTTCGGAGACCCTGGAAGCGATCGCGATGGCCAAACGGGCCAAATACACGGCCGTTGTCTCTCATCGCTCCGGAGAGACGGAAGATTCCTTTATTGCCGACCTGGCCGTGGCCACGAACGTAGGGCAGATTAAGTCCGGCTCAGCCAGCCGCAGCGATCGGATGGCCAAATATAATCAGCTCTTGAGGATTGAAGAAGAGCTGGGGAAAGCAGCGGTCTTCGGCGGAACGCAGGTATTTTATAGTATGGGGTAATCAGGGGGAGGAGAAAAGGGGGTTTTTATGAAACAATGGGAATATCAGATTACCCGTTACCAGATGCAGAATTTGGCGCCGGGAGAGGAAATCCGGGGGGCAGCGTTTTATTGTGATAGCAAAGGGCAGTGCCTCCTCCATGACACAACGAAGGAAACAACGGATATCATCCGGGATGTTTTTAATGAAGAAGGGAAAAAAGGATGGGAGCTGGTTCAATTTGGGTACCATCTGGGAGAGATCTTATGTGTGTGGAAACGATTGGCGACCTGAAAGGGAAAAAGATGGAGATGGCGATTTGAAGAAAATTTTCGTCATCGTTTTCCTCGTCGGCTCAATCGGCGGTATCATCGCCGGGCTGCTGTACCTTTTTATCCATTGGCCCCAGCATTGGGCTTTTATGAACGGGATGGCCTTTCAGGGTAACATCGGCCGCCTCAAAACCTTTATTCTGTCTTTCGGCTTTTGGGCGCCGCTGATTTCCGCCTTCTTGATGATCTCTCAATCCGTAATCCTTTTTCTTCCTGCCTTTCCCATCTTCGTAGTGAACGCCTTAGCTTTCGGTCCCGTTTGGGGAACTCTTTTGTCCTGGAGCAGCGCGGTCTTAGGGTCGGTCGTCTGTTTCGGCATCGCGAAAGCCCTGGGTCGTCCGGTAGTTCAGCACCTGGTGAGTAAAGTGCACCTGGAAGCGGCGGACGCCACCCTGAAACGGTATGAAAAATATATCATCCTTCTTTTCGGCTTCCTCCCGGTGATTTCTTTCGATGTGATCAGTTACGCCGCGGGCCTAACGGTCTTGGCCTACTGGGAGTTCATTCCGTTGGTTTGCATCGCGCAGGTTCCCAGTGCCCTGTTTTATTCTCTTTTAGTGAATAAGATCGATAGGGGAACGCTGGATGCCTATTGGATAATCGCCGCCAGCCTTTTCTTCATGGTAGGTATCGGAAGCTTGGGTTTCCGGGCTTTGCTCGGGCGCCGCAGGCGAAGGGAGATTCCCCATACCCCATTTTGAAACCCCGTTCTTTGCCAAGAGCCATTATTCCTCCCCCGGCGTAGCCGGAACCAAAAAGGTTCATGGAAAAATCCGAAATCTGAATATCGAAATCCGAAACAAACCCAATTCGCTCGAAAGGGTCTAGTAATACAAGGGAATTCTTTATGCCCGAGCTACCAGAAGTTGAAACCATTGTCCGCGGACTTAGGGCTAAAATAACCCATCTAAAATTTTCCAAGGTCGCCGTGAACCTAAAAAAATGCGTTCAAGAATCGCCCCAGTTTTTCGCCTCTTCCCTGGAGGGGAGAAGAATTCTCCTGGTGGAACGACGGGGAAAGAATATCATCATCCGCCTGAGCAGAGGGAATACCTTGCTGATCCACTTGCGCATGACCGGTGGGCTCAGGTGGGTCCCAAACCATGCTCCCCTGGAGAAGCATACGCATGTAGTTTTTTCCTTTCGAGGCCACCCTTGGCAGCTTCGTTTCCTGGATTCGCGCCAATTCGGCAGGCTTTCCGTGGAGAAAAGCGGGGCGGGGGGGAACTTGGATTCGCTCGCTGATTTGGGGCCTGAACCTTTGGAAATCTCAGCGATGGAGTTCGTCGCCCGGGTCCGTTCCAAGCGCCGGGCGATCAAACCCATGCTTCTGGACCAGCACTTCTTAGCCGGAGTGGGCAATATCTATGCGGATGAGGCCCTGCATCGGGCGCAAATTCATCCCCGGCAGAGGGTTGAGATGCTGGAAGACAAAATCCTCCACCGGCTCTACTATGCTCTGCGCCAAGTCTTGCGCGGGGCCATT
>JAOUFX010000601.1 GCA_029857975.1 Deltaproteobacteria bacterium
GCAAGCATTATTTGGGCCACAGCCCGAAAAGATCTGACCCTATTTACGAAAAACCTTGACTGGCGCGGGGGTTCTTTTATAATGAAAAAAGTATACTGGGCATTGCGCCTGGACAAAGGAAGTGAATTCGTGAAATCTTTGGCGGTAATTATCCTGGCTGCAGGCAAGGGCACGCGGATGAAGTCGGATCTGGTCAAGGTTCTCCACCCCCTTGCCGGCACCCCCCTGCTGGCCTTAACCCTGGATTTAGCCAGAAGCCTTCGCCCGGATCGGTTGGTCGTGGTGGTAGGTTCCCAAAAAAATCTTGTGCGGGAGCAGTTCGGGGCGGGTGATCTCCTTTTCGTTGATCAGGAAGAACAGTTGGGCACAGGGCATGCTGTTTTGACTGCCGGCCCTGCCCTCAAGGATTTTCAGGGAACCGTACTGATTCTTTGCGCTGATGTTCCTTTACTTAGCGAAGAAACGGTAAAGAAATTTATAAAATCCCATGAGGAGGGCTTGAATACCCTTTCCGTTTTGACCACCCGCCTGGAAAATCCCAGCGGCTATGGGCGGGCCTTTCGAGGAGAGGAGGGGCAGATCCTGCGCATCGTTGAAGAAAAAGACCTGCGGGCTGGAGAAGAGGCGATCCGGGAAATCAACACCGGTATTTATTGCATCGAAGCCCAATTCCTCTTCTCGGCTCTGTTGGGGTTGAGCGACCAGAATGCCCAAAAAGAGTATTACCTTACGGATATTGCAGCCACCGCCAGTTCCCAGGGGAAAAAATCTGCTGCTTACCTAACAGAAGATCCCATGGAAGTGATGGGCATTAACACCCGCCTGGATTTGGCCAAGGCCAACCAGTACCTGCGGCGCAAGATCGCCGAGCGGCACATGCTGGAGGGAGTAACCCTGATCGACCCCCAGACCACTTACATCGACCGTCAGGTGGAGATCGGGCGGGATACCGTCCTTTACCCGAACTGCTACCTTTTGGGGAAAACCTCCTTGGGGAAAAACTGCCGGATCGAGCCCGGCTGTAAAATCACGGATACCCAAGTGGGAAACTTTGTGACCATCAAAGCCTCTTCCGTCATATCGGAGAGCGTCATTGAAGACCGCGTGGAAGTAGGACCCTTTGCCCATTTACGCCCGCAAACCCTGCTGCGGGAAGGGTCGCGAATCGGCAATTTTGTAGAAGTAAAAAAGTCTGTGATCGGTAAGGGCACCAAGGCCAATCACCTGAGTTATCTCGGAGACGCCACCGTAGGGGAAAAAGTGAACGTAGGCGCAGGAACTATCTTCTGCAACTATGATGGCCGCAAGAAACATCCGACCATCATCGAGGATGGAGTCTTCGTGGGCAGCAATACCGAGTTGGTCGCCCCGATTAAAATCGGCCGCAATGCGATCATCGGGGCCGGTTCGACGATTACCAAGGAAGTCCCGCCGGACCATCTGGCAGTCAGCAGGACCAGGCAGGTAAATTACAAAAGAAGGAGCCGGCGAAAGGATTAAAAGTTATGTGCGGGATCATCGGATACATCGGCCCTCGGAAGACCAAAGAAGTCTTACTGGAAGGCCTGCGGCGATTGGAATACCGGGGATATGACTCCGCCGGAGTGGCGCTCTTTCACGAAGGGAAGGTGATTCTAAGACGCTCCGTTGGCAAACTGAGGGAATTGGAGCGCAAGATAGAAGGAGAAACCTTTAACGGAAATTTAGGGATCGGCCACACCCGCTGGGCGACGCACGGAAAACCCTCCGAAATTAACGCTCATCCCCACAAAGCGGGAGGAGTTGTAGTCATACACAATGGCATCATTGAAAACTATCTGAAGCTCAAGGGGATTCTATCCGGTGAAGGCCATACCTTCAAGTCGGAGACGGACACCGAAATCCTTTGTCATCTGATCCAAAGTCATCTGTTCAAGGGAGCGACTTTCGAAGAGGCGGTCCGACAGGCTTTGCTCCAGGTACAAGGGTCTTATGCCATCGCCGTGCTCTACGAAGGGGAGAAGGATAAGCTGATTGCCGCCCGCAAGGAGAGCCCTTTGATCTTAGGGTTGGGGGAAAAAGAACATTTTGTCGCTTCGGATATACCGGCCATCCTTCCCTACACCCGGAAGATGATCTTTCTGGAAGACGGGGAGATGGCGGTCGTCCAGGAAAAGGGATACCGGATCAGCACGCTCTTTAAGGAGGACCGGCAGCGGGCTCCTAAAGAAATCCTTTGGGATCCGGTGACCGCGGAAAAGGGCGGTTACAAACACTTCATGCTCAAGGAGATCTTCGAACAGCCCCGCGCGATTGTGGATACCGTCAGGGGCAGAGTCTCACTGGAGGAAGGTCGGATCTTCCTGAAGGATTCAGGCCTGAACGCCAAAGCCTTGAAGGAAATTCGACGGGTATGTATCGTGGCCTGCGGGACCTCTTCCCACGCAGCCCTTGTTGGAAAGTTCATGATCGAAGCTCTGGCCCGGGTCCCTGTCGAAGTCGATTTGGGGTCGGAGTTTCGCTACCGGGATCCCATCGTGGGTTCCCATGACTTTCTTCTGGCCATCTCCCAATCGGGTGAAACCACCGACACCCTGGCCGCTTTTCGCGAGGCAAAACGGAAAGGAATGCGCACCCTGTCCATTTGCAACGTGGTGGACAGCAGTCTGGCCCGGGAATCGGACGGGGTTTTTTATACCCACGCCGGGCCGGAGATCGGCGTGGCCTCGACGAAGGCTTTTACCACCCAGTTGGTGGGGCTCTTCCTCCTGGCTCTGCACTTGGCCGAGACCCGGGAAACAATCGGCCGCCAGGTCATCAAGGACCTGCTGGATGCCCTGCTGAAGGTCCCCCACCAGGTTCAGCAAACCCTGGATCTGAACCCGCAGATCGAAGCCCTGGCCAAGAAGTACATGAACGCCCGGGACTTTCTCTATCTCGGACGGGGAGTGAATTATCCCATCGCCCTCGAGGGGGCCTTGAAGTTGAAGGAGATCTCCTACATCCATGCCGAGGGATATCCCGCAGGAGAGATGAAGCACGGGCCCATTGCTTTGATTGATGAGGATATGCCAGTGGTTGTGTTGGCCCCCAAAGGGCAGACCCATGAAAAGATCCTGAACAACATCGAAGAAGTCCGGGCGCGGGACGGAAAAGTCATTGCCCTGACCAACCCTTCCT
>JAOUFX010000602.1 GCA_029857975.1 Deltaproteobacteria bacterium
AAAAGGGAGCTTTATTATTCTAACATACCAATGACATCATTGGCAAAACCTATTGGGCTTTAGCCATAGCTCCTTCGATCAGCAGGTCTGGCCCAAGGCGCCGAACCTTCAATATCCTTATTGACTCGGCATCTTTCATTTGCCGAACCCCCTCCCCGCCAATCATGCTCAGCGCTTTTTGTCCGCCCACAATCTTGGGGGCTAAGAAAAACAGCAGCCGGTCGACCAATTTTTCCCGCAGGGCGCTGGCGTTTAAGGTGGGCCCGCCTTCCAGCAGGACCGACGCGATATTCCGGCGGGCAAGTTCTCCCATCAGCGCTTTTAGGCTCACCCGTCCCCGAGCATCGTTGGCTATGACCATCACTTCCAGTTTTGCTTTCGTCAATCGCTTCATCTTGGAAGAAGAAGCAGCGCGGATGGTGGCGACCAGCGTGGAATATTTTTCCGCTGTACGGACCAACTGGGAAGTAAGAGGAATCCGTAGACGGCTATCGACGATAACCCGCAGGGGGTGGCGGGGCCGTTTTACCCCCGGGATCCGGACGGTCAGCAGCGGATCATCTTGCAGGACCGTCCCGATCCCTACCATCACCGCGTCCACGGTCTGGCGTAGATGGTGGACATAATTCCGGGAAGCTTCGCTGGAGATCCAGCGCGATGCGCCGGACCTGGTGGCCACCTTGCCGTCAAGGCTGGCGGCTATTTTCAGGATCACGAAAGGTCTTTGGGTAGTAATAAATTTACAGAAGGGAGCGTTCAATTCCTGGCATTCCTTTTCCAGGACCCCCACATCAACCCGAATCCCGGCTCTTCTCAACTGCCTAATTCCCCTTCCCGCAACCAGGGGATTGGGATCTTCCATTCCCGCCACCACCCGTCTAATCCCAGCTTTTAAAATAGCCCGCGAACAAGGAGGCGTTTTCCCGAAGTGGTTGCAGGGTTCCAAATTGAGGTAGAGGGTTGCTCCCCGAGCTAATTCACCGGCCTGTCCGAGCGCTAAAACCTCGGCATGGGATTCTCCCGCCCGATGATGGTAAGCTTGCCCTACAATGTTCTTCTTGTTGACGACAACAGCCCCGACCATTGGATTGGGGCTTGTCTTCCCCATTCCCCGCTTAGCCAGCTGTAAAGCCAGTCGCATGTACTTTTCATCTGTTGTCATAAGATCTATTCGTAATTCGCCAGTCGTGAGAGCTTTCGGGCTTTTGCCTATGGCCTCATTCCTTTTTACTCTTCTGCCCTTTTCCCAGCAACTCCTTCACCTCGTTCATGAACTCGTTCACATCCTTGAACGAGCGATAAACTGAGGCAAAGCGGACGTAGGCCACTTCATCAAGGTTCTGGAGTTCCTCCATGATCTGCTCTCCAATTTCCTGGCTGGGTACTTCCCGCTCTCCTGCTTCTTCCAACCTTTGCTCGACGCGGTCCACAAGTTTTTCCAGAACCTCGACGCTGATCGGACGCTTTTCGCAGGCTTTGTGCAAACCAGCAAGGATTTTCCCTCGATCGAAGGCCTCCCGGCGCCCATCCTTTTTGATGACCAGAGGCAGGGTCTCTTCTACTCGTTCATAGGTGGTAAATCGACGCTGGCAATTCGCACATTCCCGGCGACGACGGATCATATTTCCTTCCTTGCTTAAGCGAGAATCAATGACCCGATCATCTATATGCTGGCAGAATGGACAACGCAACTTAGGCTACCTTGAAGGGGTTGGATGGTTCATGGGAACAGGAATGATTTTAAATCCGAGCAAGACCACTCAAAAAGCTCTTCAACTTATTTATATCCTCCGGAGAGATGTCGATAAATTTCACGCCGGCTCGGTAATCTCCATTTCCACCCAAGTGCAAATCCACCCAAGCCACCTGGGCCAGCATCTCAATCGTATGCAAATCAGGATCGGAAGGAAAAAAGAGTTTCACCTTCAAAAATTGGCCCAATTCAGGGGTTTCCGCCAGGTATACCATCAACCCACTTTCGCTGACATTGCCAAGGCGCCCTGGATGACCGTGGGGGGAATTGACTTGATAATATTCAATGGGTAAATCCACTGAAAATCTGGGATGCCTTCGCCGTTCGAAATTGGCAATTCCGTAACGGGCTTTTCCTTTTTTCTCCTCTTTTTCGTTTTTCATTTCACCTTCAACCTCTCTTCTCTTAGAAACGTGGTTACGGGAAGAAGTCACTCTCTCAGCTCCCGGCTGACATCTTTTCATACCATAATTTTTTGTCTAAAGAAAGCCCACAGAGATCAGATTGAGGGCTGGCCATAATAGACGGAGTTTGAGGAATAATGGGTAAAATTTTTTATACCTAAATTGAGCGATTTTTTTTACACCACAGAGATCTCAGAGAATAATTTCATAGTTAAAAAACAAAATAAGCTCAATCTTTTCTCTGGGTTCTCAGGTAATAAATTCGCCAGATAGAATATTGTGTTTTTTTCACTATTTTATCTTAATTTTCCTCTGGGCCCTCTGCGGTGAATCGCCTTTTTTAGGTTGTATTAATCCTTGCGCCATTGATGGCTGGGAATGCGGGCTTCCCCCATCATCTCCCTGGACAATTCATCTCCATAGCCGCTCTCGTATATGATCTCCTTGATTCCGGCATTAATGATCATTTTGGTGCAAATCGAGCAAGGCAGGTTGGTGCAATAAAGGGTCGCACCCTGAATACGAATCCCGTGAAAAGCGGCCTGGATGATGGCGTTTTGCTCGGCATGCAATCCCCGGCAGAGTTCGTGTCGTTCTCCCGAAGGAATCTGATTCCTTTCTCGCAGGCAGCCAACTTCCAGGCAATGGGCCAGGCCTGAAGGGGCCCCGTTATAACCCGTGGCTAAAATTCGCTTATCCATGACCAGGACAGCTCCTACTTGCCGACGGATACAAGTAGCCCTTTTGGCTACCAAGCGGGTAATGTCCATAAAATATTCTTCCCAGGTGGGGCGGTTCATGCAAGACCTCGTTGAGGTGCCGCTTCGCTTAAAAAAACCTCACGCTGTTACTTTTCCCTGCGCTCCCTCATTTCATTGTCCAAGGATTCTATTTGATCCAGCCTTCTTTGATGGTTGCCACCCTGAAAGACACTCTCCAGCCAAACCTTGATCATCTCTCTGGCCAGCTCCTTCCCGATCAAACGTCCGCCCAAAACTAAA
>JAOUFX010000604.1 GCA_029857975.1 Deltaproteobacteria bacterium
ACCGCCGTCGGCCCATGGGTATCCATTCCCTGGCATGGAGATGCACCCCCATCAGCCAGTGGCCAGCCAGCCAGCCGGCCACTCGGAAGCGCCCCCACTCTATGCCCAAAAGCCCCATGAACCCCAACGGTATAAATTGCCGAGACCCACTTGTTCCCGAAAGGCCCGTCCATCGCTTTGACCATCGTTACAAACCAATGGTGCAGATCTTTGGCAATGTTGTCAACTTCATCGAGGTCATTGCCAAATTTCGGGGCCGCTAAAAGGAGCCGGCGAATCTTCCCCTTCCCTTTAAAGTTCACCTTTAAAGCATCCTGCATTTCTTTTAGACTCATCGAATCTTTTTGAAATACACAGGTTTTGATCGCCATCAGCGAATCTACTACGTCCATCAGCCCGGCAGGAATGATTAAATTATAACCAAAAACCGCTCCTCCCGCCTGGCTACAACTTCGCCCCCGTTTTACGCAGTCAGAAACGAAACTGGAAGAAAACACCACGGGATCAATCTCTGAATAGTGGGGAGTTGACAGGGTATGAATATACGCGCCCCGTTCCGTGATATATTTGACTTGTTTCTTGAAAGCCCCAACGATCTCCTCATAGGTTTTGAAATCTTCCCACTCGCCCGTTTCCGGACCCAACTTCCTCCCGGTGATAGGATCAACACCGTTATGCATGACCAGCTCCAGACCCTTGGCTGCACACACCCAAAAATAGCCATCAATCCCATTTTTACCGGGAACGCCGGGGTGAACGCATCCGGTGATGCACCAGTTCCGGGCGTCTTCCAAGGGCACTCCGTAATCCAGGAGCCAGGGGATATAACTCTTGTCATTGTAAAAAGCAGGGTAACCACTCCCGAGGCTGGCCAGCTCCAGTGCCCGCAGGAAAAAGTCTCGGGGTGTTTTATCGTGAACCCTGAGGGCCAAATTCGGATGGGGACTTTTTATTTTAAAGCCGGCCTCGAGGAAGAGATAAGACAGTTCATTGGTTACATCATCCCCCTGGGCGTTCTGCCCTCCCAGGGTGACAGGAAGATATTGGGCTTGAGAGGTTAATTCCCGGCGCGATCCTTCCAAAAACTGGTAGTCGGTACTCATTTTGGCCCGGTAGCATTCCAACAGCTCCAAAACTGCCTCTCTGGTAAGCTTTCCTCCATCTATATCCCGCCGGTAATAGGGATAAAGGTATTGATCCATCCTCCCCGGTGGAACATTGGGATACGACCCTTCCCATTTTTCAAAAACCCGCCAAAACCACATCATCTGCAGAGCCTCGAAGAAACCCCGGGCCGGGCCGGCTGGTACCCGGCTGCAAATTTCGGCCATCCGTCCCAACTCCGCTTTCCTCAGCCCCTCGGCCTTTTGCGCCAACTCGCCGGCTAAAGCGGCATACCGCCGGGCGTGGTGGATGGCCGCCCGCAGGACGGTGGTCAGGGCCGTGAGGAAGTTCACCTTGCGATAAGACTCATAGTCTCCGGTAGTCATCGTCTTTTGCAGCTCCGCCTCAATCTCGTCCAGTTTTCCCTGCAGCCCTTTTTGCAGGTACGCTTCGTAATCCGGCACCTGATGCCCCCCCGAGATGCCGGCAGGCGAAAAAAGGAAAAGTGCCCACGATCCCCCTTCGGCCTCCCCCAGGGCTCTGGCCTCTTCCCAGAGGCCGACTTGATCCAGCCAGTTTATATAGCTCTCATGCCGGGATCTTTTTCTCCAAAACTCGCAGATCTCCTTGATCTCCGGAATGTCTTCTTTCCTTACCGGATAATGCTTCCAGAGTTCACCCCGCTCGGCCTCCCTCAATACCCAGGTCGAGTCGTGTTCCACATTCCATTCGAGACCCATCAACTGGGATCCCTGATTGCCCGCGAGTAAATCCTCCTCTTCTATGAAAATCGGAATCTCCGCCATTATTTTCTCAAATCCCTTCGCCTTGCGGATCACCCAGGGCAAACCCTCGGTTTCCCGGTAGGCCGCCGTCACCAGCCTGGCCCGATTGAGGGAGAGCACCATGGATTGCCGCCCCTGCACGATTTTCTGCCAAAACCTCTGGGGTCTATCCATCTCCCCCAGGCCGGTTAATTCTCTCGTAGCCACGGCGGTATTCCTCCCTGATTTTTTTCTTGACCCTTTAACATTTTTCAGACAGGTCAAGCCATTCTTAGCTCAGTTCGACTGATAATCTCGTCCTGGATGCTGCGGTGAAGTTCATTGAAAAGCGCGCTATATCCCGCGACCCGGACGATCAAATTGCGGTAACGTTCCGGATGGGCCTGGGCCTCACGTACGGTTTGACTGTCGACTACATTAAACTGGACGTGTTTTCCCCCATAGTCAAAGTAGGTCTTAATAAGGGCGAGCAAATTCCTCAAATCCGCCTGGGTCTTCAGGGCAGAGGGGTGAAATTTCATGTTCAGCAGGGTTCCGAACAAGGGGGGTTGGTCGATCTTGCCGGCTGAATTCAAGACCGCCGTGGGCCCTTGCGTGTCCGCGCCCGCACAGGGGGAAACGGACCCATCCGCCAGGGCCCTCTCGGCCAACCGCCCATTGGGAAGGGCGCCCACCCTCTTGCCGGCCGCCCCATGAACGGAAACCGAGTAAGGGGCTGGCAGGTATTTCAGCCCGTAAGGGGCATCGATTGCGCCGACCATCTTCCGCCACCAGTCGTATAACTCGGCGGCAAGGGTATCGACGGCATCGTCGTCATTCCCGTACTTCGGGGCTTTCTCAAGAACTTTTCGCCAGCCTTCTTTTCCCGCAAAGTTTACGGCTAACGCTTCCAACAGCTCCGCTTTCCCGATGGCCCTTTCCTCATAGATGCATTTTTTTATGGCCGCTAAGGAATCCACGGCATCAATCATCCCCACGCTAATTTGGGCCAGCAAAGGATAGCGGGCGCCCCCGCCCAGGCAACTCTTTCCCGAAGGGATGCAGTCATCGACAAAAGCGGAAGAAAGCATCGTGGGGGCGATATCCGCCCGGCCCACCCGCTGTTCGTTGGTAATTTTCCCTCCTTGCACCGAAAAATATTGCACCTGTGTTTTGAAACCGCCGAGAAAGTCTTCAAAGGTTTTAAAATCTTCGAACGCCCCTGTCCTTGGCCCAAGCTGTTTCCCCGTTCGCGGATCGACGCCATTATGAAGGGCCAGCTCCAGG
>JAOUFX010000603.1 GCA_029857975.1 Deltaproteobacteria bacterium
CTATTCCCCACAGGTCTTCCGGGATAAGATTGTCTTGGTGGGTTTTACGGCTGCCGGTCTGTTCGACATGAAACCAACCCCCATCCGCGCCGTGAATCCGGGCATGACCATTCATGCCACGCTGGTGGCCAACCTTCTCCATAAAGATTTTCGGGTACGAATCTCCCCGGCAGCGGCATTGGCCCTGGCCGCGGGAATCGCTCTTGTTATGAGTGTCACCGTGATGTTCGTTCCCGGCCTCTGGCAGTTAGGCTTGATCACCTTGGCCTATGCCGGCGGGCTTTTCTTTTGCATCCACCTTGCTTTTCGACAAAATATTTGGGTGGATGGTATTTTACTGTCGGCCAGCCTGGGCATGGCCTTTGCGATCACCTCTGCTTTCAGTTATGCCACCGAGGGGCGGCAGCGACGTCAAATAAAACAAGTATTTACCCATTACATGTCGGACCTGCTGATCCAGGATCTATTGAAAAATCCTGACAAGCTCCGCCTGGGCGGCGAAAAGCGCGTTCTTACCGTCTTCTTTTCCGATCTCGCCGGATTCACCAGCCTCTCGGAAAAACTCGCTCCCGAAGAAGTCGTGACGCTGTTAAACCGCTACTTGACCGCCATGACCGACATCATCCTGGCCAGCGGCGGCCTTATTGACAAGTACGAAGGGGATGCCATTATGGCCTTCTGGGGAGCCCCGCTTCCCCAGGAAGACCATGCCCTTCGTGCTTGTATGGCTGCCCTGGAAAATCAGTCTCGGCTTGCGGAACTGAGGCAAGAGTTTATTAAAACGGGCCTGCCCCCTGTTCACGCCCGCATTGGCATCAATACCGGCGAAATGATCATCGGCAATATGGGCTCCAGCCAGCGTTTCGACTTCACCGTTATCGGCGATAGCGTCAATTTGGCTTCCCGGCTGGAGGGAGCCGGCAAAGAATATGGAACCAGCATCCTCATCGCTGAAGAAACTTATCGCCGAGCTTTGGATGGGGTTGAAGCGCGGGAACTCGACCTGCTTCGAGTCAAGGGCAAGGACAAGCCGGTTCGAATTTATGAACTGCTTTGCCCCAAAGGGGAACTCGACCCTGCGCAACAAAAGGGATATGATCTCTTTGCCGCGGGCCTGGAGCACTACAGGAAACAGCAATGGGAGGCGGCAATCGCCTCTTTTCTCCAGGTCTTGAATCTGGTTCCTGGAAATGGTCCCGCCAAGACTTTTATCAAGAGATGTGAACATTATCAGCAAACGCCGCCTGAAACCGACTGGGATGGTGTATTTACCTTGTCCACCAAGTAAAAGGGGGAATTCTTCAAACCTCTAAGAATGTTACGAAACCCGCGCGGGAGGAAAGGATGAGAAAGAAATTTTGGATCATTCTGGTGGGAGCGCTGATGTTGGCTTCCGTTGCGATGGCTGCAACTGTGAAAGTCATAACCCAGGAAGCCATGATCCGCAAAGACAAACGTTTTTTTGCGCCTGTGGTCATCCGCGTCCCGTACGGAGAAATGATTCAGGAGCTGAAAAGAGAGGGGGATTGGCTCCACGCCAGTTACCGGGGAAAACAGGGCTGGATCCATATCAGCGCGGTTCAGGAGCAGAAGTTTAGACTTTCATTGCTGGCAGGCGAAAGAGCCCAGGAAACGACCCGGGAAGAAGTTGCCTTGGCGGGGAAGGGATTCACGCCGGAGGTGGAAAGCGCCTTTCGCAACAAGAATCCCAAGATGAGGTACGACCTGGTCGACCAAGTCCAGTCCTATAAGGTCGCCGAGCAGCAGGTGCAGGCTTTTATCCGCTCCGGAAACCTGAAGGAGCCGGGAGGTAGCCAATGAGCAAAAGGATTTTTAAGGGAGTCGTTTCGGTTCTGGGACTTCTTTTCATCCTAATCGGCTGCGCTGAAGTTGTTCGGGTAGGGACGACCATCGGAGAAGGAATGGGACAAATCTCCAAAGAAGACAAGGAGAAAATCGACCGGTTGGCCCTCCAAACCGAAAAAGCCATCCGACCCATGAACGAGCAGGAGGAATACTACGTCGGCCGCGCGGTGGCGGCTACGATTCTCGGCCAGTATCGGCTGTACCGCAATGAAAGATTGACTCGTTACCTCAACGAGGTGGGACAGGCAGTGGCCCTGGCCTCGAGCCGTCCCTTTACATACGGAGGTTATCGCTTTGCCGTTCTGGACACCGATGAAGTCAACGCCCTGGCCTGCCCCGGCGGCATCATCTTCGTTACCAAGGGCATGCTGAAAAAGGCGCAGAACGAAGAAGAGGTCGCTGCTATTCTTGCTCATGAAATTGCGCATGTAAGTCACAAAGATGGATTAGGGGCTATCCAGAGCGCCCGATGGGCCGAGGTCGTGACCGCCCTGGGAACTGAAGCCGCGAAAAAATTGAGCGGCGCAGAACTGACCAAATTGGTCTCTCTTTTTGAGGGATCCGTAAATGACGTCGCCAAGACCCTTCTCGTCAACGGGTACAGCCGGGAGCAAGAATCAGCCGCCGACCTCAGTGCCCTGGGTTACATGAAGGGCATAGGGTATGATCCCAACGGTCTTGCTGCTATTTTGGGAAAATTAGCACAGCAGCAAACAGCAGGGGCGAATAAAGGATTTTTTGGAACCCATCCGGGGATGCAAGACCGTCTGTCCAAAGCCAAGGCGCTCATTGCCGAAAAAAAGTGGATCCCGACGGATTATCCGGAACGGAACCGAAGGTTTCAGCAGCTCCTTCCCTTTTCCTAAGGCATGCTTCTGTCCTTCCGGGTTGGACCTGGCCAACTCATTGATTTTCAAATCGATATGTCCCAAGGAAGGCATTCCCCTGCCTTAAATCCCTATTTTGAGGGGTAAAATCAACTTCCCCCCACATCGCCTTCGCCCCAAGCTTCTCTCTCACCTCTCTTACAAAACCTTCTCCCCCAACCGCGATACTCTCCGCCCACCGAGGATGGCGCTCTCCGTACTCTTGCTTCCCCAATCCCTCTGACACCCAGGCCCGATACGATATTTTCCCCAATTTGGGAGAAAACAGCCTGTCCCCTTATCAGCATAGTGAATAGTGGAGGTTTGATAATCATATAAAAGGCACCTCCGGAGCATACGTAGGAGTGATTTCCTGGTATGCTTCGGTAAAGAACATCAATCTCAACCAAGGAGGTGCCTTAT
>JAOUFX010000605.1 GCA_029857975.1 Deltaproteobacteria bacterium
CAACGTGGCCAAGATTTCCACGGCCCATGGATTCTGGCAGATTATGGCCCTGGCCGGGGACATTGCCGGGGGGCTGGTGGTCACCATGCCATCTTTCCAAGAGCTGAAAAACCCGGCCACCAAAGGATATGTGGAAAAATACCTGAAAGCAGCCGTGCCCGCCGAGAAGCGCATGAGGATCACCAAGGTTTTGCAGAACTGGACTGCCGGATTACATGGACCGGGGACCTGGCATGGAGCGGGGTCTACCCAGGCCCAGATGATTTCCCTTCATCGCGTTGCCAACCTCGAGGCCAAGAAGCGCATCGCCAGAAGGATCGCCGGGATCGAGGATTGAAGATGGAAATAAATATTTCTTGACTTTGCCCGGAAAATTTATTAAAAATAGGTGAATTTTTCTTCCATTCCACCCACCACTAACTCTTCTGAGAAAGGAGAAAGGGGCCATGGACGGTTACATGGGAAGTGTTCTCCGAGTTAACCTGACCAAGCGAGAGTTTAAGTCCGAACCTTTATCACCTAAATTGGCCCGGGATTATATTGGCGGAACCGGGCTGGGAAACCGCATCATCTATGATGAAGTCCCTCCTTCCACCGACCCATTGAGCCCAGAAAATAAGATCGTCTTTGCCACGGGCCCTGTGACCGCCACTAACTATCCTTCCGGTGCCCGCTATCAAATCTGTTTCAAATCCCCCCTGACCGGCATCCTTTGCGACGCCAGCTCCGGCGGCTATTGGGGAGCGGATTTAAAGCGCGCCGGGTATGACGCTCTGATCGTCGAAGGAGCATCTCCCGACCCCGTGTACCTCTGGATTCATAACGGGAAAGTTGAGTTCCGCAATGCTTCCCATCTTTGGGGCCAGGATGCTTTAAAAGTCCAGGAGGCCATTCAGAGAGAGATCGGAGACGAGAGAATTCGGATCGCCTGTATCGGCCCGGCCGGGGAGAAGCAGGTCCTTTTATCCTGTATCATCAATGATGAAGGGCGAGCCCCCGGGCGCGGCGGCAACGGAGCCATTTTGGGGGCGAAAAAACTCAAGGCGATTGCCGTACGCGGCAACGGCACCTTCCCCCTTCACGACCTGGAAGCTTATAACGCCCTCTGCAAGAAGATTGCCAAAGATAACGCTACCTCCCCAGCCGTCGCCAATATGCGGGAGTATGGAACGGCTCAGGTGTTGGACAACCTCTGGTCCATGGGCGACATCCCGGTCAAAAACTGGCAGCTTGGCCTCTGGGAGGAAGGCTGCAAGAACCTGGGGGGAAAGAAGATGAAGGAAACCATCCTGGTCCCCCATACCGCCTGCTACCGCTGCACCCTCGGGTGCTCACGCTGGGTGAAGATTGAAGAAGGGCCATACAAGATGGATGGCCCGGGGCCGGAGTATGAAACCCTGGCGGCCTTGGGAACGATGTGTCTGGTCGACAATTTGAATGCCGTTTCTTTTGCCAACGACCTCTGCAACCGTTATGGCATTGATACCATTTCAACGGGGGTGGCCATTGCCTTCGCCATGGAGGCGTATGAAAAAGGGTTGATTAAAAAGGAAGATACGGGGGGGGTGGAATTAAAGTGGGGCGATGCTCAGGCCATGATTGCTATGGTGCACCAGATCGGGAAAAAAGAAAAAACGGGCGCACTCTTGGGGCAAGGGGTCAGAAAAGCAGCGGAAAAATTAGGGGGAGATTCCTGGAAATATGCTGTCCACGTTAAAGGGATGGAAAGTCCCATGCACGACCCGCGCACCTTCTTCAGTATGGGCTTAACCTATGCGGTGGGCCCGAGGGGAGCCTGCCATCTGCATGGCCATTCACCCTTATGGGAGGGAGTTCAAGCTCCAGTTCCCGAATGGGGGCTGAAAGGCACCTACCCCCTTTTCCAGAGTGAGGGCAAGGGCAATGTGGTCAAACTCTCCCAGGATTTCACGGCCGTGGTCAACTCCATGGTCTCCTGCTACTTCTTGACCTTCATTCTCAAACCTTCAGACCTGGCCGCCGTTTTGACAGCGGCCACGGGAACGAAATATACCGCCCATAGTCTGCTTAAAGTCGGGGAACGCATCATGGCGCTCCACCGGGCGTACAACAATCGCTGCGGGATTAGCCGCCAGGACGATGTGCTGGCCCCTCGCCAACTGGAACCGACCAAGGAGGGTGGTAATGCTGGGAAAGTTCCCAACATGGAGGTCATGACCAAAGAATTTTATAGGGCCAGCGGCTGGACTCCCAGCGGAAAACCTTCACGGAAGACGCTCGAATCCCTCGGCCTCAAGGATGTTGCCCGGGACCTTTACGGGGCCAAAAGAAAATAAGGGTTAAGGAATCTCGATTATTACCCATACTGTCTTTTCCCCCTATCCGGCAGGAAAACTTCCTCCCGAAGAACTTTCCAGACTGCTGGCCCGTTATACCCGACAAGACCAAAGGGTGGTTGTTATGCCGGGCATTGGAAGGGATGCCACGGTAATCTCCTTCCCGGATCGCTACTTAGTGGCCAAGACCGACCCCATCACCTTTGCCACGGACCAGATCGGCTGGTACGCCGTCCAGGTCAATGCCAATGATATAGCCGCCATGGGAGGGAACCCCCGCTGGTTCCTGGCCACCCTGCTCTTACCCGCAGGAAAAACAGGGGTTGCTGAGGTGGAGACTATCTTTGCCCAAATTGCCGCAGCCTGCCAGGAGCTGGGAGTTGTGCTTTGCGGCGGACACACGGAAATTACTTACGGACTTGACCGCCCGGTTGTCGTAGGCCAGATGTTAGGAGAAGTGGAGAAAGAAAAATTGGTCGTGCCTGAAAAAACCTGTCCTGGCGACGACATTATCCTTACCAAAGGCATTGCCATTGAAGGGACGGCTCTCATCGCCAGGGAGAAGAAAAGCTTATCAGAACAGCTGGGAGAGGATTTCGTAAAACGATGCCAGAGCCTTCTAAAAATACCGGGAATCAGTGTGGTACGGGATGCCCAAATCTCCAACCGTACGGGTAGGGTTCATGCCATGCATGATCCAACGGAGGGCGGGCTGGCCACGGGGCTTTATGAGCTGGCTACAGCGGCCGGCGTAGGCCTGGTGGTGGAGATGGAAAGAATATCCATCTTGCCGGAGACAGCCGTACTGTGCCAAAAACTCAGACTCAATCCCTTGGGG
>JAOUFX010000606.1 GCA_029857975.1 Deltaproteobacteria bacterium
CCCGAAGATCTATGGCTGGTTTTTTAACGGGAGGGAGAAATGGCATTTATAACCCGCTTCGGTGTGTCGATCGAGGAGAGTTTGCTTAAAAATTTTGACCACCTGATTTCCCGCAAAGGATATCAGAACCGATCCGAAGCCATTCGGGACCTGGTCCGGGAAAGCCTGGTTCAGGAAGAATGGGAAGAAGGGAAAAAAGAAACGATAGGAACCATTGTCATCGTTTACAGTCACAATACTCGGGAACTTTCTCGAACCTTAACCGACATGCAACACCGCTACTATCAATCCATACTTTCCAGCCTCCATATCCACCTGGATGAGCACAATTGTCTGGAGGTTTTGGTGGTCAAAGGAAGAGGAGCAGAGATCAAAAAAATCAGCGACCGCCTGATCGGGACGAAAGGAGTGAAGCACGGCAAGCTTTCTCTAACCACCACCGGGAAGAATCTGAAATGAAGTTTAAAAAAATTACTTGCCCACCTTCACTTTTAAATTTTTAGAGAATTTTCAATCCTGGAGAGGCAGGAAGATACTTCGTTTGGCCAAGGAGGCGGTTGTACGTTACTATTTGAGCGCTTAACTTCTACCGTTACAACAAGCTGCGAGATCCCTTTGGGCGCTTTTCTATCGGAAACCAAGGGGGAAAATGGGTGTAAAATATTTCCCTCCGCTTGGCCGGCACTCAGTATATCCCTGCCTCTTTCTTGTCGATCTTTATGAATTTACTGGTCAATTTTCAAAGTGAAGGTGGGCAAGTTTGAATTTTGTTAAAAATTTTAAAAAAATCCTTGACATCAAAAAATGCATAATGTATAAATTATACAATATTTGACCCTAACAGAAATTCTTATGCAAAAAATCCAGCAATCCAACCTCTCTTTGGGAAATCAGGCTTACCAGGAGCTGAAACGCATTATTTTGGAGCGACAGATATCCCCCGGTGAGAAGCTGAACGAAAACGAGTTAGCCTTGGCTTTGGGCATAAGCCGAACGCCCGTACGGGAGGCTATCAACCGTCTGGAAAAAGAAGGCCTCGTCGAGATCTTTCCCCAGCGAGGTGCTTTTGTCGTCCAGTTCTCGGCCAAGGATATCTTCGAACTATTTTTAATCCGTGAAAATCTGGAAGGTTTAGCCGCTTACTTGGCCGCGGAAAGAATGGATGAAAAGAACCGGGCCAAGTTAGAATCTTGTGTCCAGGGATTCGAGGAGCCTTTCAGCGAAAAAGATGTTGAGCGGTATTCACGGGAAGATTTCAAGTTTCACCAAACCATCGTTAGCCTTTCCGAGGCCAAGCGCCTGATCAACCTTATCACCAGCCTGCATGACCATATCCGCATGTTCCGCCTGACCACCGTGGGATTATCCGGGCGGATGAAGACTTCCCTGGCTGAACATGAGGAAATTATCGAATCTTTCCGGAAAAAAGACCCGGAGGAATGTGAACGGAAGATGAGGCAACATATCCGGAACGTGAGGGACGGCGTCATGGAGAACATTAAAATTTTCTTAAACGATGGTAGGAAGCAACCATCAAAGAGCAAGGAGGAAAGGTAATGACCCAGTTCACCTACCAGCTCGTCGAAGACACAGCCAAAGAACTTTACATTCGCGCTTTGAAAATCCTGCCGCCCGATGTACGAGAGGCGTTGAAAAAAGCATTGGACCGGGAAACCAATCCCACCGGCAAGGAGATTCTAAAGACCATCCTGCGTAACGTGGAGGTAGCTGATCGGCAGAGCGTACTCATCTGCCAGGATACCGGCCTGCCCATTTATATGGTCAAAATCGGGAGTAAATTTCCCATTGACGGCGCTCGGGTAGCCGCCGCATTAAAAGAGGGCGCCAAAAGGGCTACCTTGGAATACCCGTTTCGCGGAAGTTCCACCCATCCGGTTACCCGCGTAAATCCCCAAACCAGCGTGGGAGAAGGGTTACCCATTATCTATTGGGACTTCGTCCCGGAAAACGATTTTTTGGAAATCCTTATGATCCCTAAAGGCTCCGGCTCTGAAAACATGAGCGCCATGAAGATGTTTATCCCGGCGGATGGAGTAGCCGTTATAAAGAAGTTTATTGTGGATACGGTTCTTCAATCCGGTTCGAACCCATGCCCTCCAGGGGTTATAGGGGTTGGGATCGGTGGAACGGCTGACCTGGTTAGCAAATTAGCCAAAGAAGCAATTGCTCGGCCGGTGGGTTCCCACAATCATGACCCCTTCTTTGCTCAAATGGAAGATGAACTTTATGAGGCCATTAATTCCTTGGGGTTTGGGCCGATGGGATTGGGAGGTTCAGTTTCCACTCTGGCTGTGCATATAGAATGGGCCCACACTCACATTACCCAGAACCCCGTGGCCGTAAATACCCAGTGCTGGCCGGCCCGGAGAGCCCGGGCGAAGATTTATCCGGATGGAAAAGTGGAATACGGATTTTAAAAAGGCCGTAGGCAATAAGCAACAGCTTAATCATTAGATATAGAGCGCAAGGTATGAGGCAAAAGGCATTAAAAAAAAGAAAAAGGAGGGAAAGATGGCCACCTATACTTTGACAACTCCCCTGACGGAAGAGGTGGTAAGAAAACTTCATGTCCGCGACAGCGTAATTCTCAACGGTACTATTTTTGGCATTCGTGACCTCACCCAAATTCGCATCTTCGACCATAAAATGGATCCGCCGGTCTCCCTTCAGGGTGCAGTCTGTTTACACACCGCCCCCAGCCTTAAAAAAGTGGGGGACCGATGGGAAAAGGTGTGTGTGGGTACCACGACCAGTGGCCGCATGGACCGCTTTACCCCCGGATTGATGGAGAAGTACGGCGTACGGGCCATTATCGGCAAGGGGGGGCAATATCAGGGCAGCCTGGATGCCATGAAGAAATTTGGAGGCTGCTACCTGGCCATTGTCGGCGGAGCGGCAGCAGTGGAGACCAACCAGATCGTCGAAGTAGAGAAAGTTTATTGGGAAGATATTCATCCGGAAGCGCTTTACCAGTTTAAAGTAAAAGACTTTGGACCGCTGATCGTGGCTATGGATGCGCACGGGAATCACCTATATTTCGAAGTAAAAGCCCAGGCGGAAAAAAAATTACCGGAAATTTACCAGCGGCTGGGGATTCCGGTTTAATTCAGCGGCAGAGCCGCAATTAAAAG
>JAOUFX010000022.1 GCA_029857975.1 Deltaproteobacteria bacterium
CGCAGCCCGCAATGTAGCTGATTTTCTGGAAGGCCAAAGGATTAATCCCCGATGCCTTGTAAATCAGGAGGTCTGGAATCCAGCAAAGACCGCAAAACATCGATTAAAACCTTTATAAAGGCCGGTAAAAAGCCCTCGGCCTCGAGGAAGGCCGTTGGGCCTGTTAAGTTCAGTTCGGCCCCGATGCGGTCTTGAAGGGTGGCCAAAAAGCTTTTCAATACTTTGGGAAAAAAAATAAATATGCTATACTTCTTTTATCACTCTTCAGGAGGGAAAACAGATGGATCCACTACCACGGATATTTAAGATTCACCAGAAGATTTCAACCCCACGGCTGGCTGACGTACAAAAGGAGATGAATGTCCTCCTCGACCGCTTCGGCTTGCCTGGAAAAGTAAAGCCTGGAGAGCGCATCGCCCTCACGGCCGGCAGCAGGGGCATCCGTGATAAAGCGAAAGTATTGAAGCTCATCGCCACCCGTTTAAAAGCTCTGGGCGCCAAACCTTTTCTTGTACCCTGCATGGGCTCCCACGGCGGAGCCACTGCCGCAGGCCAGGTGGAGATGCTTAAACACCTGGGCATCACCGAGGAGTTTGTCGGCGCCCCCATTGCTTCTTCCATGGAGGTAAAAGAAATCGGGCGGACGAAATTCGGAACGCCCGTGCTCATCGATGCCAATATCTGTGCGCAGGCGGATAAAATCATTGTGGTCAATCGCATCAAGCCTCATACGGATTTTGACTTTGCCATCGAAAGCGGTCTTAACAAAATGATGGTCATTGGCATGGGCAAGCATAAAGGCGCGCTCATGGCCCATCGCCTGACCATTAAACATGGATATTCCACAATGCTCTCCGAAGTCCAGCCGGTTATCCTCAGGGCCCTTCCCTTCTTCTTCGGCGTGGGTATCGTCGAAAATCAATATGACCAGACTGCTTCCCTCCATCTTCTGGAGCCCCAGAACTTCTGGGAAGGAGAAAAACCCCTGCTGAAAAAGGCTAAAGAAATCATGCCCCGCCTGCCTTTCAAGCAGATGGATATTTTGGTCTTGGATGAGATCGGCAAGAATATCAGCGGCGCCGGTATGGACCCCAATGTAACCGGGCGACTCTATTTCATAGGCAGCCCCCCCCTCCAAGAACCCAAGATAACCCGCATCTTCGTCCGAGATCTTACCCCCGAGACGCAAGGCAACGCCATCGGCATTGGCTTCGCTGAGTACACGACTACTCGCCTGGTGAAAAAAATTGATCCAGTTCCCACGGCGATCAACTCCATTACCGGCATGGGGCCGGAATGCGGCCGGATTCCCATTGCTTTCGATCAGGACCGCGAAGCTCTGCAGGCTGCTTTTGACAATTCCGGTGTGTTAGACCCAAAAGATCTGCGCCTGGTCTGGCTCAAGAACACCCTGGAAATGGAATACCTCTGGGCTTCCGAGCCAATGCTCAAGGAAGCCAAGGCCAATGCGAG
The DNA here is from genome assembly GCA_029857975.1 of Deltaproteobacteria bacterium. The sequence goes on from JAOUFX010000022.1 coordinate 1,474, forward strand.
TCTGGAAGTGATTTCAGGATTGCAGGATGTCCCCTTTGACGCCGCCGGGAATATGGTGATGGAATGGCCGCCCCGCTGGGCGGATTGAGGGGAAAGGGTTACCGCAGAGAACGAAGAGAGCGAGGGGAATTCCTCCTTTTTTTAAAGGGAGGGCAGGAGGGATTTAATCTCCGGTTTCTATACAATTATGGACTGACTAACAAGTTGACCGAAGATAAGAAAGTCAGGTTAACCAGCGTTTTCTCCGCTTGTAGTGCTTCACATTGCGATAGCTTTTCTTTCCTATCTCGGTCAGACCCAGATAAAATTCCCTCACGTCCTCATTGTCGCGCAGCGTATCAGAATCACCGTCCAAAACCAGGCGACCATTCTCCATGATGTAGCCGTATCGGGCAACCTGGAGGGCCATAGCCGCGTTCTGCTCTGCCAGGAGGATGGCCATTTTCTCTTCTTGATTGAGTCGGACGACGATGTTAAAAATCTCTTCGACCAGCAAAGGAGCCAGCCCCATGGAGGGTTCGTCCAAAAGCATCAGCTTGGGACGAGCCATCAGGGCTCTGCCGATGACCACCATCTGTTGTTCCCCTCCAGAGATATAGCCCGTTTTCACATGGCGTCGCTCCGCCAGCCTGGGGAAATACCCATAAACCAGATCCATATCCTTTTTAACAAGATGGGTATCCTTCCGGCTATAGGCACCGGTGAGGAGGTCATCCTCCACGGTCAGATGTTCGAATTTGCGCCTCCCTTCCATTACCTGGACGATGCCTCTTCGCACCACCTCCGCAGCATCCTGGTGATCAATGCGCTCTCCCAGGAATTCGATGACCCCCTTGGTGACTTCGCCCCGCTCTGCCCGCAAGAGATTGGAGATGGCCTTGAGGGTTGTGCTTTTGCCGGCCCCGTTGGCCCCGAGGAGGGCAACCAGGCCCCCCTCGGGCACTTCCAGGGAAACCCCTTTCAGGACGAGGATGACATGCTCATAGACAACTTCAATGTTGTTGACCCTGAGCAAAGGCTTCTGGTCCATGGCGTATGCTCACTTTAGCTGGATATACTTACTTTAAAGCTTCACTCGTTCTGGGGGTTATCCCCTTCTCTTTGGCATATTTAGCCGCTGACTTCTCGACTCTTTCCCGGACGAATTCCCCCATCGGAGCTATCCAGCTACCGACCGGGACCCACTTCTGGCCATCCCACTGCTGGAACCGGACCCAGCCGCCGCCCTCATGGTCTTTCCAGGAGGTCTTGATCGGCGGCATCAATCCCTCTGCCCCTATTTCTTTAATCCTCTCCTCGGTAATGCTAAGATGCTCCAGAGCCCACTGCATCTCCTCACCGGTAACCGGATGAACCCCAAATTTCTTGTGGGCCGTGCGAATGGCTTCATCCATGGCGATTCCGGTAACGACTCCCCGGTTATAGAAGACGGTACCAACACGGGTAAATGAGATGTTGCCCTTCATGGCGCCATAGACCTTGTCAATAATCTCCTGGATGATGGGGAAATCCCGGCCAACGCCGTTGAAGTTGCTTGAGTAATACCCCGCAGCGGCTGGTCCCGCAGGCATGACGTCCTCTTCCGACCCGCACCACCAGACCCCAAGGATGCGGTTTCTGGGAAAGCCGAGCCTGGCAGCCTCTTTGAGGGGGACGGTGCAGGATACGCCCCAGTTACGATTGATGACCCAGTCAGCTTTATAACGCCGGGCAATATCCATCCACTGGGCTTTTTGATCTATCCCGGGCCAAGGCACGGGGAAGTGTCGCACCTCGAAGCCGTACATCTTGGCCATTTCATCCAAGAGAGGTTTGGTTTCCTGCCCGTAAGGGACATCGATGTAGAGGTTGGCAATTTTTAATCCCTTGAGTTTGTCCATTCCTCCCATCTGCTGTCCGATGAACTTTATTTTAGCCGTGTTTTGAGACCAGTAGTTGGTAGGAAAGGTAAAGGCCCAGGGGAATACCCGGCCGTCGGAGGCATCAGCGCGGCCGTAACCCATAAAAACTAAAGGTATCTTATCCCGGGCAGTGCGGTCAAGCAGGGCATAAGAGGTCCCTGTGGCAAAAGGGTGCACATAGGGAGGGTTCTTTGATTTAACCCGTTCATAACACTCTACTCCTCTGGCAGTGTCATAGCCATACTCGCACTCCTCATATTTATATTTGATCCCGTTGACCCCCCCTTGCATGTTTCTGAGTTCCATCAAGTCTTCCCATCCGCTGCCAGTCCCGCTGCCGCCGGGAGCAAACGGTCCGGTTCGATAGATCAGGACGGGGACATATTGCGTAGGAGCTTCCTTCTGCTGGGCTTGCACCAGGTTTGGCAGGGACATAAGGACGAATACCAAAACGAATAACAAAAGTGATAACAAATGATTCCAAAAACGTCTCATGGTAAATCCCTCCTTTTTTGATCTTTTCCCTTCTTTTAAATTAACTTCTGATCGATCAACCACGCGCATAAAATACTCACCCCCTTCCAGGCGCGTCATCATTATTTTTCTATCATCAGCCATGCATTGCCTTTTTTAATAAGGGAAAGGCCATAACCGGAGTTTCTCTTTTAATGTCAGCCATAGCCGAGCCAGGCCAAAAGGCTCAACAATGAGGAAAAAGATGATGAGTCCCCCGAAAATAATCAATTCCATGCAAGCCAGTAGGTCAGTTTTGAACACGGCCCCAAAAGTTCTGGCAAACTGGTTGATAAAGATCGGAAGCAGGGTTATGAATCCTCCGCCGAAGAAGGAGCCGAGGATACTGCCCATGCCCCCGATAATGACCATTCCCAAAAGATGGAAGGAGACCATAAGGTTAAAGGCCTCGATATTGGCTGCTCCATAATAGGTGAAGGTGATCAAGCCTCCAGCCACCCCCGCATAAAAGGAGCTCACGGCAAAAGCTAAAAGCTTGTGCCGGAACAGCGAAATGCCGATAATCTCCGCGGCTACGTCCATGTCCCTGATGGCCATCCAGGCCCGGCCAACCTGGCTCCGCACCAAATTCTTACCGAAGGTGGTCAGCAAAACCACAAAACAGAGGACCAGGTAATACTTTTTTAACGGCGTGTCGATAAGCCAGCCGAAGACTTCCATAGGGGGAGTATCAACAGTTCCGAATACCCCACCGCTGATCCATTTCCAATGGGTCAACCCCCACTCGATAATAAACTGAGCTGCCAGGGTGGAAACGGCCAGATAAAACCCTTTGATTCGTAAGGAAGGGATGCCAAAAACAGTGCCAACCGCAGCCGCAACCAGCCCACCGCCCAAGAGGCTTAGGAGGAGCGGAACTTCGTAACGCCCATACAAGATCAACGATGCATAGGCTCCCACGGCCATAAAGGCGGCATGTCCTAAAGAGAGCTGCCCGGCGTAGCCGGTCAGAAAATTCAGGCCCAGCGCGGCCAGCGAAAAGACTAAGAAGGGGATCAATATGCTGCTGAGCCAGTAGTCGCTGGCCAAGAATGGCATTCCTATAAAGGCCACAATTAGAATGAGGATAATGCCCCATCGGTCCAAGGGAATGGGGAAAATGGCCATATCTGCCCCGTAAGTGGCCTTGAACACGCCGCACTCTCGGTAAATCATGAAAGAAGCTCTCCAGGTGAAAATTCCCGAATACGGAAGATCATATTCGGGAGTTTGCCCAAGGCAAAACGTTTAGACCCTCTCAATGATCTCTCGGCCAAACATTCCATAAGGCTTGAACCAAAGAACCAGCAGGGCCAAAAGATACGGAAAGAAGGTCTGGATTCCTCCCCCCACATAGGGACCAAGGAATACTTCGGCCAGGTTCTCAGAGGCTCCTACGACGAGGCCGGCGATGATCGCTCCCGGAATGCTGTCAATACCCCCCAGGATCAGAACCGGCAGGGCTTTCAGGGCAATCAGCGAGAGGCTGAACTGCACCCCGAGGCGGCTGCCCCACATGATGCCTGCAACCAAGGCAACCACTCCGGAGATGGCCCAGGTAATGGCCCAGGCTTTATTAAGAGGAATGCCCACGGAGAGTGCTGCTTCATGGTCATCAGAAACAGCCCTTAGCGCGCGGCCCGTCTTGGACTTTTGAAAAAACCAAACCAAACCGAAAACCAATGCACCGGATAAAGCCGCCCCCACCAAATCAAATTGACTGACCATCAATCCCTTGACCTCAAAAGGCATGTCAGAAATTCCAATATTAAGCCCCTTCGGGTCTGTACCCCAAATCCCCTGGCCTATCCCTTGCAAAAGGAATCCCAGTCCTATCGTGGCCATAAAGAGAGCAAGGGGGGGGCGGGCTACCAGAGGACGAAGCACAATTGCCTCAATGCCGATGGCCAGCGCAATCATTAGGACCAGCACGGCAAGAATGGCAAGCCATAAAGGAAAGATAGTGAGGAAACCCACCAAGGCCAAGGCGGCAAGGAGGGTCATATCTCCCTGGGCGAAGTTGAAGACGCCAGAAGACTTGTAGATCAGGACAAACCCCAGGGCCACTAAAGAATACATCACTCCGACGAGAAGTCCACCAATGGCCACCTCTATTGCGAATATCACAACGTACCCTCCTTCTTACGCTTCCTTACTCTTCACTTTTTCGCCGAGGTTCCGAGATAGGCTTTGATGACTTTTTCGTTATTGCGAATCTTCTCCGGCGGCCCCTCCGCAATTTTATCTCCGTAGTCAAGAACGACCACCTGATCCGAGATGTCCATTACCACCCCCATATCGTGCTCTATCAGGGCAATGGTGGTCTCCAACTCTTCGTTGGCATCCAGAATGAAGCGGGCAATATCTTCCTTTTCCTCCAGGTTCATCCCGGCCATGGGTTCATCTAAGAGAAGAAGCTTGGGCTCGGCAGCTAAAGCCCGGCCCAGCTCGACCCTCTTCTGGAGTCCATAAGGAAGCATCCCGGCGGGTGTTTTGCGAATGTGTTCGATCTCCAGCCAATCGATGACCTTTTCCACTACTTGCCGGTGCCGAATTTCTTCTCTCTGAGCAAACCCCCAGTAAATTCCTTGGGCAAAGAAATTGGAGCCCATTTTCAGGTTTCTGCCTACCATGATGTTATCCAGAACTGTCATCCCTTTGAAGAGAGCCACGTTTTGAAAGGTTCGGGCAATCCCCAAGGAGGCAATGTGGTGGTGAGACAGAGTGGTTAGGTCTTTGTCCTCAAAAAAAATATGGCCCCGCGATGGATGATATACTCCATTAATAACGTTAACCAAGGAAGTTTTTCCTGCCCCATTGGGGCCGATAATGGCCAGGATTTCCCCCTTATGAATTTCCAGGCTCACTCCGTTCAGCGCCTTCAAAACGCCAAAGCTAATGTGGATATCTTCGACTTGGAGCATGGGATTGCCATTTTTTTTATTCATCTTTCCTGATCCCTCAGCTCATTGAGTCACTTGAAAAATCTCCACCTCTCGAATCTTTAATGAAGCACGGATGTTTGTCGTTCGCCCATCTTCATAAGTGATCTTGGTCTCTACATCCACATCCTTTTTATCGGAATAAAGAGCATCGATGAGCTCAGCGTATTTCTTGGCGATGAAACCTCTGCGAATCTTGCGGGTTCTGGTAACTTCAGCATCGTCTGGATCTAATTCCTTGTGCAGGATCAGGTATCGTTTAATCTGGGCACCCCTGAGTTGTTCCTCATTGTATAGGCTGGTATTGACCTTTTTTACCTCATTAAAGATCAGGTCATAGACTTCTGGCTTTTGGGATAAATCGGCATAAGAGGTATACCCGATATTTTTTCTTTCTGCCCAGTTGCCAACGCTCTGCATGTCGATATTGACCATGGCAGTTACATACTCTTTGCCTTGACCCAGGGTTATAGCTTCCTTGATATAAGGGCTGAACTTTAACTTATTCTCTATGAACTGGGGGGCAAATATGGTTCCGTTGGCCAAGGTGCTCACGTCCTTGGCCCGGTCGATGATGATCAGGTGGTTGTCTTTATCGATGATACCGGCATCTCCAGTGCATAAAAAACCGTCCTTTAGGGCTTCGGAAGTCGCCTCTGGATTTTTATAATACCCCTGGAATACCCCCGGGCTTTTGATGAGAACTTCTCCCCCCTCGCCGATCTTGATTTCTGTCGCGGGGAGAGGTATGCCCACAGTCTCCAACTTGACCTCATCGTCGGGCTGGTAAGTGCACATGGCGCTGGTTTCGGTCAGTCCATAGACTTGCTTTAAATTAATTCCGAGGGACCTGTAAAATTGAAACACTTCCGGACCCAGGGCGGCACCGGCTGTATAGGCATAGCGAATCTTTCTCATCCCCAGGTTGTCCCGAAGAGGACCATAAACGAAGAACTCTCCCAAAGCATAAAGAAGACGAAGCCTCAGGGAGACCCTCTGACGTCGCAATTGCTTGCTGGACACTTGCTGGGCCACATTGATGAAGAAAGCATACATTTTTTGCTTGATCCAAGCAGCATCTTCCATCTTGACCCGGATGCTGGTCAGGATGTTCTCCCAAATCCGGGGCGGGCAAAAAATGACGGTGGGGCCGACCTCCCGCATATCCCGCATGACCGTTGTGGCCGCTTCCGGACAGTTGATGGTAAACCCAATATCTAAAAGCATGGCTAATGAATAGATGGAATCCCCGATCCAGGCCATGGGAAGGTAGGCCATGACCTGATCCGAATCCCAATATTCCTCGGCCTTAGCAATGAGCCTGACATTCGTAAGGAGATTGGAGTGAGTCAAGACCACTCCCTTTGGATTCCCTGTGGTGCCCGAGGTATAGGCAATAAGAACGGTATCTTCCGCCTTTCCTTTCTGCACCTCTTGTTCGAAAAAGCCAGGATGGTCCTCCTCGAATTTTAGGCCCAAAGCCTGAACTTCCGTAAAACTTTTTATAAATGGCTGGTTGTAGTGGCGCATTCCTCGGGGGTCATCGTAGATGATCATCTCCATGCTGGGAACCTTCTCTTTGAGGGCCAGCATTTTATCCACCTGTTCCTGGTCTTCGGCGACGATGAATTTAGCCTCAGAATGTTCGATGATGTATTCCAGTTCTTTTTCGATAGCATCCTGATAAAGAGGAACCGGGATGCCTCCGAGGCATAAAGCGGCTACCTGGGCCCAGTAGAGTTGGGGCCGGTTGTCCCCGATAACACTCAGTCTATCCCCCCTTTTGAAACCCAAAGAAGCCAGCCCCAGGGCAAATTTCTTGGTGTTTCCATAATAGTCTGCCCAGGAGTAAGATTGCCAGATGCCCAAGTCCTTTTCCCGAATGGCGACCTTGTCTTCGTGGTATTTCCTGACATTATCCAGCAAAATCTGAGGCAGTGTGCCGTGGGTATTTCCCATGATCAATTCCCCTGCAAAATGCCTACTTTTTTCCCATAAGCCTTTAACAACCCGGTTAAAAAAACATCCAGGTGAATAAGCGGTTTGGGGGAAAGCCTTATTTGAATTTTGCTAATTGGAATCCAAAATTAGCAATCAAGCGTAAGGATAAGGCTTATCGCTCGATATGGAAAAGGAAGAATTTTCCTTATTTGAAAGGCAAATCCTTCCGCTTATCTCATGATAGGGAGAATAATGCAGGTCGTTCTTTATCTAAATGGCCGTGGCGCCCTCAAAATGAAGGCTGGGCCCCATTCTAAATAGGATCAATCAGGAAAGGAAGACTACGAACGCCAATGATGAATAATATAAAAGCACCATTAAAAATTGTCAAGAGGAAAATGGTTCCAAGCCCACCAACAAAAGCCTTTCAACTTTTTCTTTTTCCGGTTTAACCAGGATGGTTTTCTGGTGGGTATAGGTTACGAAACCGGGCTTGGCCCCTTTGGGCTTACGTAAATTTTTAACCTCCGTATAATCCACGGCCAGGCGCGTCGAGTTTTTTCCCCGGCTATAATAAGCTGCAATCGCAGCTGCTTCCAGGATTGAATCGAATCCTGGTTCCTTGGCGCCAACTTTCAGGAGAACGTGAGAACCGGGCATTCCCTGGGCATGAAACCAGAGGTCATTCCCCCGGGCAATCCGGCGCAGGATATATTCATTGCCTTCGTTGTGTTTTCCACAGAAAATTTCCAGACCTGCTGCCGACCGGAATCGACGCACGGGAGAGGAGGCTTCTTTTTTCTCTTTGGCCATCCTTTGTTTTCTGGGCACAGTGAATATCCTGGCCTCTTCCAGTTCTTCTCGAACCGCCCCCAATACTTCAGCATCTTCCGCCTCCTCCACCTGGAATAAGACGGAGTCCAGGTAGGCGATATCCCGTTCGGTCTCTCCCATCCGCTCGCGGACAAATTCCAATCCGCGTTTGGCCTTTTTATATTTTTTAAAATATCGTTGTACGTTTCCCGCTGGATCCATGGCTCCGTCGAGGGGGATGAGAACGGAACGCGGGGGGGCTTGTCGAAAATCAAGGGCTTCTATTTGACGCATCCCTTTTTTCAGTTTAGGGTAATTGGCTATCAGGATTTCTCCGTAATCTTTGAGCATGAGATCCTTCTCGCATGTTTCTCGATCCAGCAATAGGTTTTCCCGTCTTCTCTGCAGGCGGGATAGAAGTTGGCGCAGCTTCCTGGCCATAGCCTGCTTCTGGTCGGCCATCTGCCGGCGGATGGTGATTTCGAAGTAATAAGCATCGGCCGCTTTGTTCATTGAGGCCATAGGTTCTTCCGCGGCCGGGCCCAGGCTCTGCATGGGCCAGGGACATAAAAATTTTTTTTCTCCCAGCAGCCTGATGATCCGGGGCTCGAAAGTGCACCGGTCATAACGGTCGAAGAAGAAACGAAATTTTTCCCACGTAGCGGAGGCTGTCCCGTCACTCCAGAATTCAATTTCGCGGGCCAGGAGGGGGCTGATTCCAGAAATTTTCTGGACCATGCCCTTCCAGCGCTCTCCCCGGGGAAAAGCAATGATCTCCCCCATCTTCTCCAAGGTTACTTCGGCGGGGGACCAACGACCGGAAGAACCCGGCGGGGCATACTTCAAGCCGGGGACGGCAGCCCGGACAATCCCTTCCTCGTTTCTGCGGAAGTGGAGACAATCCAGAATTTTTTCTCCTTCGATCAGTAAAACATTACTCCCCTTGCCCGTTAGCTCGGCGATTAAAACCAATTCGCGAACCATTCCGGCGTCCATCCTTTTCGTTAAACCTATGCGAACGATCCGCTCATAAGGATCCTGGGATATGCTTGCCAATCTGGCCCCCATGATATGCTTGCGGAGATAAGTGCAGAAACGGGGAGGAATCATGGGGTTGGCATATTTCTTCTCGGTCAGGTGCAGGCGATGAAAGTCGGGGTGGGTGGATACAAGAATTTGTTTTTCTTCTCCCTGGCGGCGCAGCCGGAAAAGAAGATCGGTCCGGTTCATCTGGTAGATTTTGGTGACGAACGCATCGACGATTTCCCGGCGTAACTCCTCCACGATGCCGTGGATGACGAAAAGATCCATTTCCCCCTCGTTTTTCCGACTTCCTAAGATTATTAAAACACAATTCGCCTGATTCGACAATCTCCGGCCAATTTAATTTTCCATGGTTTCCATCCATAGCGGCATAAAATAATGTCCACAAATCGTCATTCCCGCGCCAGCGGGATCTATTTTTAAGATCTCCTTGCTATGTCTCCTTCTTTACGATAGCATCGGATAAAAAATGGTTTCCGGGACCGATTTTCGAATTTCTTATTGTGGGGTGTGAGTGATCTCGTGGAACAAAAAGACCATAAACAAAAACTCTTTTACGGTTGGGTTATCACCGGCTTGGTATCTTTAAATCTGGCTATGGCCTATGGGGCGCAGTATTCTTTCGGCGTTCTCTTCCCTTCCATGATTGAAGAATTTAAATGGAACCGCCAGAGTCTCTCCGGCGCCTTCTCTCTCTATGCCTTCCTGTACAGCGCCCTGGGCGTGATCCTGGGAAGGTGGACCGACCGCTTCGGCCCGCGAATCATCTTGATTTTGGGCAGCGCCTTTCTGGGAGTGGGCATCGGATTGATCAGCCAAGTGAACTCCCCGTGGCAGCTCTACGTTGTTTATGGCCTACTGGCTTCCTGGGGAATGAGTGCCACTTATATCACGGCCAACCCGATCATCGTGAAATGGTTTATCGCCCAACGGGGTTTGGCTTTAGGGGTGGCCCAATCCGGGCTGGGAATTGGGATCATCATTATTCCTCCCATTACCGGCGCTCTCATTACCGCTCTGGGCTGGCGCCCGACCTGCGTTGTTCTGGGGATGGCCGTTTTTATCGTCCTTTGTACCACTTCTTTCTTTTTAATCGGACACCCCGAAAAAGTAGGCCTGCTGCCTGACGGCCGGCAGAAAAACTTGAGGGGGCAATCATCAAGCACGGCTCATCCAGAGCCGATCTATGAAGCAATCTACCAAGAGGTCAACTGGTCGGTAGCGGAAGCAGTGCATACGAAATCATTCTGGATTTTAACTGCCCTTTTTTTCTGTACCTGGCTTTTCGTTTTCCTCCCCCTCGTCCACTTGGTAATCTTTGCCATGGACATTGGCCTTTCCCGGGAATCCGCCCTGATCGCCCTGAGTATCCTGGGGGGTTCTTCCACCCTCGGCCGATTGATCATGGGGACCATCTCTGATCGCATCGGGAGAAAGAAGGCTCTAACTGTGACCCTCTGTTTGCAGGTCTTCTCCTGGTTTTGGATCATGGGCACAACGACAGGCTGGATGCTCCTAATTTTCTCCGCTCTTTTCGGATTTTCTTACGGGGGGGTCAGTGCCGTCTTCCCCGCTATCATTGGAGATTACTTCGGCCGGCTTAAAGCGGCTTCGGTCCTCGGGACGATTTTTACCCTGGCGGGGTCCGCGGCAGCCATTGGCCCCTTGGTTGCGGGTAGCATTCATGACCAAACCCATAGCTACCAATTGGCCTACCTTTGCGGGGCCCTGACGAACCTTCTTGCCTTAACGCTCCTGGCCTTCTCCCAACCACCGGTAAGAAAAGTTCGGAGTTGAAAGCTCGAAGTAATAAAATTAGGTTCATCTCCAAATTAGTTGATCAAATTTTTAATGAAAGCCTGCCCAGGGCCCGGAAGGAAAGGTCCGCCTCAGGCGGACGCCGCAAGCATCGGCGGGATATCCGCTTTCCATAAACCCTCTGCCTCCCTTCCGCAAAGCGCAGCGGGGGCGTGGAAACAAAGCTTCGGAGAAATAGCAGAACCCCCCGCCATAGCTAAGGAGAAATATGGGCCTCATGATTGCAAGCAATATGACTTTTCTTCCGGGACCCTGAAATCACTGCCCATTTTTAATATGCCAGCTCTTTGGCCCTCAATTAATTTGGAGATGATCGAAAAATTAAAAATTTTTTTTCAGCGAGCTTTTTTAACTCCGAACTTCTCTACTTCTTCAACTCGGCCAGAAGAATCCCGCTCAGGATCATTCCCGCTCCCATCCAGCCCCACACCCCCATGTGTTCACCCAGCCACCACCGGGCGAACAGAGCCGCGAAGACTGGCTCCAGGGACAGGATGATAGCGGTCCGGGTCGGGGTGGTCCGGCTTTGAGCCCAAGTCTGACCCCAATAGGCTAAGATCGTGCAAGTTACTGCCAGGTAAAGGGCCGCGCCATAAACGCTGGGGGGAAGGGTCAGATTCATCTTTCCCGACAGGCTGACCCATACAAAACTTCCCGCGCAGGCGGTCATGAGTTGCAGAAAGGTCAGCCAGAAGGTATCCCCGCGAGGGGAATAGCGGCCGAGAGTTAGAATGTGTCCAGCCCAAAAAAAAGCGCAAATGAGGGTTAGAACGTCCCCAAAATTAAAGGGTAACCCTTGAGCCTGGTCAGCAGAAGTCAATAAGTATAGCCCCAGGAAGGCCAGGCCAGCTCCCAGCATGGCTAAACGGGCAGGCATCTGCTGCAAAAGGATTATGGATAGGAGCGGGACCAGAATGA
>JAOUFX010000607.1 GCA_029857975.1 Deltaproteobacteria bacterium
CCGACGGGAGGGCGCTTTGTCCTATCCAGCTGACCTTCTTGGCCTGTGCTTGCGCTGTCTGATGAGCGGAGTCGATAAAGACCAAACCTGCGACGAATACCCCCACCAACAACAACATGACGATTCGCTTTTTCATTTTAATTCCTCCCTTTATGAATTTCTCTGGCTGTGCAATTTGTAACCCCCTTCCGCCTGCTTTCACCTCCTTTCTCAAAAGTTTGAGGCTGTTTTAAGAAGGAATCACCCTCCACCAAGCTGCTGGGTATCAAACACATAAACAAAAAATGCACGGCTTCGATTTATCGAATGCCGGGCTTTCCAAAAAATCCGTTCCACTTTATCCCTTTATTGGAGAGTGTCCAAATTTCAAAACCGGTGATTATTTTTCGTTAAAATCAATCTTCCAAGCAGAGAGTCAAGAGATCATGAGAATTTGCGAGTTTTCCACGTTGCCCATGCTTATATAAATAATCAAAATCATTGTCAAGAAAAAAATGTTAATCGGCTGGAATTTATTTACGGAATCACCTAAATTGAGCGATTTTTTTACACCACAGAGATCTTGATATTAGAGAATAATTTCATAGTTAAAAAAACAAAATAAGCTCAATATTTTCTCTGTTTTCTCATGTAATAAATTCGTCAGATAGAATATGACGTCCTTGACTTACCCTCCCCAATTTCATACAATCTTGCTGGAGAAGAAGGATCATCGATAGAACCTTTAGCCATCGACCCATAACTTTAACCGGGCCCTCAGGGAGGGGGTCGAATGAAATTTGGGATCACAACTCAGGACTCGTAATAACGCCGAGCTCCAACCTGATGGAATTGAAAAATGAATCGCCATGAATTAGCGGAAGAATTAAACGTTTTCCCTTGGGATGTTGATGATTGGCTCCTTGGGGGATGCCCAGCTGAAAAATTTCTATCCCAGTGGAACTTCAATGTTCAAGATGTAAAGAAGTGGCTGAAAAGAAATAAGATCAAAATCAAACCAACGACCAAACCACCGCCAAAAGATCCTGGATCTGATAATGATTGGCTGAACAAGCGGTGCCCTCAATGTCAAGAAAAGGGTTTCCTGGGAGAAAAGGCGGGATTACTCTGCACTCTTGGAGAAATCATTATGGGTCGGTGGTATTTCAGGCGGGTGGGTTATCCTTGCGGTCACTCGACGGAAATAATTACCTGAACTGGCCGGGCTGCTGTATCTTTTTCAGTTTTTTACCAGGCGTGCAGAGAGTTGGCTGGTGGCTCAGAATGGGCTTCCTGGACTTGGCAAAGGCGAAGTTGAAAAAAGGTCAGCGGGGAAATTGACCCTTAATTACTTCAATCACTTCGATTAATTCTTCATCGGTTAAAATCTTTCCCTTTCGTTTTTCACTTTTCTCCCTGATTCCCTCCATAATTTTGGGGTACAGATCCTGGGAGACATTTAGCCCCAGTTCTTTGCTCTTCAAGTTTAGAACATGAGGTCCTGTACTTTTGCCGATGACAAACTTCCTTTTATTGCCCAATAATTCCGGCCTCACCCCCTGAAAGGCAAAAGGCTCCTTCAGGATGGCAGCCACATGGGCGTCGGACTCATCGGCAAAGACATATTCTCCCACCAACGGCTTATTGGTGGGAATGGGTAATCCCGAGATTCTTTCCACCAATTTCGCCAGGTCATATAAACGGTCCAAGCGGATATGAGTTTTTACTTTATACAGAATTTCCAACCCGATGGCCACTTCGGCCAAAGAAGGATTCCCCGAACGTTCGCCCAGGCCATTGACCGATACATCGATCAAGGTTGCCCCGGCCTTCACTCCCGCAAAAACATTGGCCAAGGCCAGGCCGAAATCATTATGGCAGTGCAGACCGACCAGGGGTCGCTTTTTTAGATGATCGACCGCTTCGCGAACTCGGCGAATGAGGTAAAAAATCCCTTCCGGGGTGGCCGTGCCGACCGTATCGGCGATGCGGATGCGGTCGACGCCCTTTTCGGCAACCCGGCGAATCATGGCCCATAAAAAATTTTCCTCAGCGCGGGTTGCATCCAGCAGACTTATGTTGATGATTTTGGCGCCCCATTTCTGAGCGTGCTGAATAATATGATCCGCCCGTTGGAGCATTTGTTCGTCAGACAAAGGGGCATACATGCTGCGGATATAAGGAGACATGGGCAGATACGAATGCAGGATGTCTGCCCCGCAACTCAGGGCGGCTTCAATGTCATTTTGCCAGCCTTCATACGTTCCTCGGGTCATGGCTTCGGTTTTGCTCGCCAGGCCCAATTGGCAGATCGCCTCCACTTCCTGGCGCGCATTTTTCGAACTTCCGGGTACACCCACTTGAATCTGAGGAACTCCGATGGCCTCCAATTCTTTCGCAAGTTCAATTTTTTCCGCTAAGGTAAAAGCCACGCCCGGGGTCTTTTCTCCATCGCGCATGGTTACGTCACACAAGATAACCTCTGGCGGCAAACCGATCTCTATCCCTAACCAATTATAGGGACTCAGGCATTGATCCATGGGTTTCCTTTCCTTCTGCTTTTTAGAGGGTCTGTAATTTATCAATTCTTTACATCCCCATCCGGCTCCTCTTTTCCAGAAGTTCATCGGACATGGGGATCATAAGAGCCTTCTCTGGGCACACTTCGACACAACAGAAGCAGCTCACGCATTTTCCGGGGTCTACCTTGGGGTAGGGCTGCATGAGGATGGCCCCCGAGGGACAGGCAGAGGGACAATCGCCGCAGCGGGTGCACAGCGCCTCGTTACAAGCCGGGTTCACCTCTCCGAGCTCAGTCCAGATCTGGAGATGGTTACCAGAGTCCGCTGCAAAGGAAGATTTTTTCCCGGGGATGTTTACCGTGTAGGTGGAGGGATGCACAAAATCCTCGATCACTTCGAAAGGGCCATCTACTTGGAGATGATTTAAATCGAAGTTTACCAGACCTTTCTTTTCAGCTAAATCGATGAGCTTGATGCCCCGCGGGTTCTGGAAATGAATCAGGCGGGCGCAGACGGCATCGACCGCGATCCCATTTTTCCCAGCGATGATCTTACCAACCTCTCTGGGGTTTCCGAAGGAGGGCCCGTCCCCTTCCATGGCCAGAATTCCATCCACGATATTCAGGTCCGGAATTCGCCAGC
>JAOUFX010000608.1 GCA_029857975.1 Deltaproteobacteria bacterium
TGGAGAGGGTTATGGGCACAATGAGCGGTACCATGTTTTGCCGGTACAGGTCAAGAATCTCCAGCATTTCCTGTTTCTTATCCGCCGACAGTTGCTCCTTGAAATAACCCAGTATGTGCGGTAAAACGTTGGAATTATTTTTCGGAGTCGTTTTGAGCGACATAGCTTCGAGTAGAAGGCACTGATATTCTTCCTGCAGATCTTTCCAAGGGATCTCTTTTGCCCGGGCTACTAGTTTTCCCATCATTTGATAATGTTTTGGACTATGCGACAAGATGAGGAGCTTTTGCCGGGTATGAAAAGCGATCAAATTTCTTATATTTTTCTTTTCTTCCTTTGCCTCCCGCTACCTTTTTAAAGCAAAGATTCTTTCAATGAAATTTTCCCGGAGTTTGGGATCGTTGAGCCGTCCTTCATCCTCAACGGGAAGCAAGGGAAAGTGTTCCATAAACACCCGGGCAAATATACCCACCCCAATTTTTGTGGGAACGCCATTTTGATCATAAACCCTTACCCTCTCCATGCCGCTGCTGGGGGAGCCGCTCTTGAAGATATAGCCGCATAGATTTTCCCGCTCCAGACTCGCTACTCTTTTTTTCGCCCACTGAACCATTCGCTCGGTGTGGTCCTGGTTTGTCCGCGAAGTCACCAGGCGGGGATTGTTGAGGTCTCCGACCAGACGGAAGGACTCCCGGGGAATCCCGAAGCCGCATTCCACCTCGGGACAGACCGGAACATAATCTACATACTGTCCTGACGTATCAGTAAGGAAATGGGCCCATTTGTGCCCTCCGTCAAAGCGCACATTTTCTCCCAGCAAACAGGTGCGGGTCCCTAACTTGATCTTTTCCATAAATATATCTCTCCCACAAAGTTATGAATGGAAAATGGATGGCATTATCCATCCCCCTCTTTCCCGACCGCCACCCGGTTGCCTTCTCGGGCTGCCCGGGCTAACGCATCCAGGACACGCATATTGTTCACGCTTTCCTCCGGGGCAAAATCCAAGCTTCCGTTCCCCAGCACGGTGTCGGCGAAATGTTCAACCATCAGCTGGTATTCGTCTGCACCGGGGATTCCCTCTACTCTTCCCTCCTCCTCATTCACTCCCCGCAGTCGGAACAAAGCGTCCTTCTCCCAGGGGATAAAGGCATCATGCGGTGGTTCAATCGCTCCTTGCGTACCCATGATACTGAAGGTCTGCTGCAGCGCACTGGTGAAACTGGCTTCCACCACTGCCAGCCGTCCTCTGGAAAAGCGCAGCAGACCGACCGTCGTCAAATCCACTCCGCTTTCCCCATATTCAGCGATGGCTTGAACCATCTCCGGCTCTGCCCCGAGAATCCACCGCGCCAGGCTAACCCCGTAGCAGCCTACGTCCTGAAGAGCCCCTCCACCCATCTCCGGGCGGAAGCGCGGGTCTGTCGGGTCGGGATGCCGGAAACAAAACGCCGTGCGAATCCCCCGGGGGTCCCAAATCGCCCCCTGATCAACCAGCACTTTGATTTTGCGAGTGCGCGGGTGGAAACGGTACATGAATGCTTCCATCAGAAAGGCGCCTTTGTCCCACGCGGCCAGAACCATCGCCCGAGCCTCCGCGGCATTCAAAGCCAGAGGCTTCTCACAGAGCACATGCTTTCCCGCTCGTATGGCCCGGAGGGTCCATTCTAAATAGAGATGGTTCGGCAATGGAATGCAGACAGCTTTGATTTACGGATCTTCCAGCAGTTCCTCATAGCTGGCGCAAGCCACAGGAATTTCATGTTCCCGGGCGAGAGACTGAACACGCTCTTCCGAGCGGCAGGCCAGTCCCCGCAGCTCTCCATTTCGGGCTCGATTCAGCGCTGGAATAACGCAGCGGCGGGCGATCCGGGCCCTGCCCAGCACCCCCCATTGGAGCCGCCTTGTCCTTCGGGGAAAGTCCGAAGGATTTTCCTTTTGGAGACACTTTTCAAACACGGAGTACCTCCGGAATGCCACCCCTTTCTGCAGAACGAGTGGCCGCCTCCAGTACTGCGATCACCCGGGCTGCCGATTGAGTGCTGACCGCCAGAGGCTCTCCAGTCAGAAGGTGGTCTGCGAGGTTCAAATGAAAGGGAAATCGACCGGGCTTGGGCAGTGGCAGTTGCTGTTCCACCATGCTTCCCGAACGGTGCCGTCGGCGCATCATAAGCAGGGGCGGGATCTCTGTGACCGGAATCTGGTCTTCCCTGACGCAAGTGACAGGGTCTAGCTCCCGCACCTGCACCTCGCTCCAATGGCTCACAATGGCTCCCTCCGTGCCCAGCAGGTACCATTTGGGCTTGCGCAGGGCCGCCATGTCAGAGTGGAGGAACTCAGCCTCCTTTCCATCCGCGAAGCGAATCTGGGCGCGTACCTGGTCGGCATTGGTAACATCGTGCCACACCCGTTTGTGCAAGGTTCCAATGACGGAGGCCGTAAGCCCCGGAAAGAGATTCAGGATCCAGTCCACATAATGAGCCCCCCAGTCGTACAGGGCATCCCCGGAGATCGGGCGATGAGAGTGCCAGTAGTGGCAAGGGTGTCGGTAATCGCCCACGAAGGTCTCCAAGTAGAAGGGCTCCCCGATTAACCCTTCCATCAGCGCCTGGCGGATTGCCAGGTAGTCGGCATCCCAGCGGCGGTTCTGGTAGCAGGTCAGGACCCGGTCATGATCTTCGGCGGCCTGAATCATGGTCTCGGCCTCTGCCCGGGTGAGGCACGTGGGCTTCTCGCACACCACATGTTTGCCCTCCCGCAGCAGCTGGATGGCCAACTTGGCGCACGAGTTGGACGGAGTGGCGATAATGACCGCGGCAACTTCAGGGTCGCGACCCAATTCTTCAGCCGTGGAATAGGTTCGACAACCAGGAAAGTCGTCCCGACATTGCAGGAGTCGTTCCGGGGTGTAATCGCAAAACGCCCGCAGGTTCAACCCGGGAACTTCTTCAACAGCCATACCATGAAGGCATCCCACGGAGCCAAGAGAGCCATAGCCCAAAACCGCCACCCTCAACGGAGGAGGTTCCCGGAGATCGGCCAGGTGCCGCACCACCCGGTAGATGATCTGCTGGAGAAGAGGGTCCCCAAATGCCTTGAGGGTTATAAAGCATATCCGGCCTTTTCCTTCGATCAAGGC
>JAOUFX010000609.1 GCA_029857975.1 Deltaproteobacteria bacterium
AGGCTAATAGGAGGAGGCCTACAATGGCCGCTCGATGCCATCTTACCCCCTCCCAGAGAGTCGAGATTTTGACCTGAAAACCTTTCCCCTGGAGAAAGGACTGAATGAAAATGATCAAAGCCATCAAGCAGATGAAACTCCCGGCCAGGAAAGATAGAAAACCTGAGCCAGGTTCTCCTAAAGTCCCCAAACCCAGCTGGAATGAGCCGTAGATGCTAAGCAGCCCCACACCCATCCAAACCATACTGCTTGCGCGGTCCGCCTTCAATTGATCCCCCCTCTTTTACTATAGTGAACGGCCCAAGAAAGTAGTCATTGCGAGGAGCGAAGCGACGCGGCAATCTTATGAGATTGCTTCACTTCGTTCGCAATGACCATTTACCTAAATGTCAACTTATTTAAGCCGTTCACTATTACGTTCAAATTCTGAAAATTTTATTAAGCAATCCCCCCCACCCTATCCCTCCCCCTCGAGGGGGGAGGGCTTGCCCTGCGGAGTAAGTTCTTCGACTCCACAGGGTGAACAAGGGGGTGATTTCTTTTGGTTGCGGCTTTGCCGCGCTGTGCTCTCTGTGGTAAATCGCCTTTTTTAGGTAATATTAATACGAACGCATTATTTTCTTGTTTTTACACCAATCTCTTTCAGTAGTTCGGCATAAAATTTATAGACCTTGGGGAACTCGGATTCTAACTGGCGGCGGTCTTTGAATACGAAGGGAACGCCCAAGTTGGCCAGCACTTTTTTGAATTCAGGGGATTGGGCGACCTTGGTAAACGTCGTCTCGATCTTCTTCAGGACCGGCTCCGGCAGCCCCCGCGGGGCGACGAGCGTGTATTTTCCGGGCGGCACGTCGTTATACCCTAAATCTTTAAATGTGGGAATATCCGGAAAGTTGGGGTCTCTTTCTTCGGAACACATGACGGCCAGCATACGAAAGAGGCCCTGCTTGACGTATTGCAAGTGGATGCCGGCTCCAGCGGTGAAGTCGACGTGCCCCCCCAGGAGGGCCGTGGTGGCCGGGGTCCCGCCCTTGAAAGAGACATGTTTGAACTTGACTTTGGCTTGCTTGGCCAGATATTCCACGGCGAGATGCTGGGTGGCTCCCGTCCCGGAAGAACTGTAGGAGAGGGCTCCCGGATTCTTCCGGGCGTGCTCGATGAGATCCTGAAGGGTCTTGAAGGGCGAATCCGCCTTCACGCATATTCCGCCGGGGTATTGGGAATAAGAGAGAATAAGGGTAAAATCTTTGAAAGGATCGTAAGCCACATTCAGCATCACGTGGCGGGTGTCCAGCGCTGAAGAAGAGAGCACCGCCAGCGTGTACCCATCCGGTTTTTTGCTGGCCAGTAGGGCGGTACCCACGGTGTGACCTCCGCCGGTTTTGTTTTCCACAACCACAGGGACCCCGAGCAGCTTTTCCGCGCCATCGGCCAGCGCTCGAGAGGTTAAATCCGTAGTGGCTCCAGCCGAGGAAGTGCAGTAGATGGTAATAGGTTTGGCGGGGAAATCCTGGCTGAACGCCTGTAAAGGATAACTGAGCAGGAACAGGAATAAACCTGACACCATAATTCCTCTAAGAAAACTTTTCTGGCCCCTCATCGTCTTTACCTCCTTTCTTTACCTGCCTTTAAAGACCGGTTTGCGCTTTTCCTTGAAAGCGCGCTGGCCTTCTTTCAAATCTTCGCTATTGAAAGCTTCAAGCCGGATGGCTTCAATTTCTCGGGTATCTTCGGGGTCCAGTTTCTGATATTTCAGGCATTTATTAAAGATCAACTTCATGCCCTTTAAGGATAAAGGGGCATTGGCGGATATTTCCTGGGCCAAATCATAGGTAAAGGGGACAAGCTGGTCCGGAGGTTGAATATAATGGATCAGCCCCATCGCTTTGGCTTGCAAGGCCCCGTAGCTTCGGCCGGTAAAGAAAATCTCTTTGGCATTGGCCAGGCCGACGATGTTGATCAGGCGCTGAATCCCGTCCGGCTGGTAGATAATGCCCAGCTTGGCCGGGGGAAGGCCCATCTGGGTATGTTCGGCGGCGATGCGGATATCGCAGGTCAGGGCCAGGTCACACCCCGCCCCGAAGGCGTGGCCGTTGAGCATGGCAATGACCGGGTAGGGAAAGTCCAGGAGGGTTTCGAGGACGTCCTGAAAAGGGCTTCGGGCTTTCAAAGCGGCGGCCTGTTCCGGCGTCAGGCTGGTAGGAATGTCCGAGATGTCATAGCCGGAGGAGAAGGCTTTATCGCCGGCTCCGCGAATCACCAAGCAGCAAACTTCCTCATCGTCCTTGAGCTTGGTCAGAGTCTCGACCATCTGCAAAAGCATGAGGGGAGAAAGCGCATTTCTCCGTTCGGGGCGGTTAAGGATGATGGTGCAAACTTTTTCCTGCTTTTCGGTGAGTAAAAATTTTTCTTCCATCGGTTCTCCTTCTGCAATGGTCCTGGCTCCGGGAAAAATGAGATTTAGGTTTTTAATATGCTCTAAAAAAAACTTGGAGTCAAGAATTAATGAGTGCAATCCTTCACTTTTTGATAAATTGATGAATTCACAGTGATAGAGGAAGCCCGAACATCCTCGGCAGAAGCCCCGCCCTTGCCCATGAAAAAACTACTGCTTTGTGCTCCCGAGAGATTCCCCCTTCCGCCCGGGCCGGCTTCGCTTCCCGGGCCCGGGAGTGACAAACTGATTCTTTTCCTTGACTTTCAGATTTCTATACAGTATGAATCAATCATGAACAAATTAATTGGGACACAGATTTCCGCAGATATTCACAGATATTTATTTTTTTTCATTTAATATCTTTAATAATCTGTGTTTACCCTGTTAGATAGTAAACATCTAACAGGGTGAATCCGTGTCCAAAAGCAAATTCCTATACAATAAGATAAAAAAGCCATGGCTGTTTTAGAAAATGAAAAACGGCCCAGAGGGAATGCAGATGGAAATCAGAAGAGATTACAAAGGGCAAAAAGGATTGCGGCAGCAGGTCCTGGATGCGGGTCTTTGCACGAACTGCGGAGCTTGCCTGAACCTTTGCCCTTATCATACTGCTTATCAGGATAACACGATTCTCATCGACACTTGCGATCGGGAAGAGGGTCGATGCTATGCCTTTTGCCCCCGGACTTACACG
>JAOUFX010000610.1 GCA_029857975.1 Deltaproteobacteria bacterium
GAAGGAAGAAGGCGGACCCGGAATCCTGTCCTGAGCGAAGTAAATGGTAAGTCAACGAAATAAAATCCGTTCTTTGACCCTTCTATTAGGGGACCTCATAGCCACTATTTCAGCGTTTGTGGGCGCTTATTTATTTCGTGGTACCCTTCCCGCAGACTCCTATGCCGCCCTCTTTCCTTTCTCTTGGTATTTGAATCTCCTCATCCCGATTATTCCAATATGGCTTCTTGTTTTTTACTTGCTTGAACTTTACCGGTTTTGGCGAGGCCATGGTTTTTGGAAGGAAACCTGGTTAGCTTTCAAAGCGGTCTCTATTTCTTCCTTCCTTCTTGGGTTCATTGTTTTTGCTTTAAAGTATGTTTACGTGAGCCGGATTTTTATCTTCTCCTTTGCCCTCTTTGATTTCTTTTTGGTAATCTTTTTTCGATGGATTTGCAGAAAAACCATCCAATTTTTTAGTCGCAAAAACGATAGTTCCCGGATTATCTTGATCATCGGCAAGGATAAACAGGCCCGAACCCTAGCTCACGCCATCGAAAAGCATCGCGATATGGGTCTGCAAGTTTTAGGTTTTCTTTCTACCGAAGATCCTATCCCTACCCCAAAATTGAACGGATACCCTGTGCTAGGAATGGCCCAAGATCTTCCTCAAATCTTGGAAGAAGAGGTGGTGGATGAAGTCATTTTTGCCATTTCCCAAGAAGAGATTAAAACCATGCAGAATTTGTTTCTAATATGTGAGGAGCGTGGAATCACCGCCCGGGTTATTCTCAATTTTTTCCCACATATTCTTTCCAAAATTCGCATGGACAACCTCGAGGGTTTTACTTTTCTCACCTTCTCCACGACTCCCAAAAACGAATTACTAATGCTATTGCGGCGAATTTTTGATTTGGGGGGAAGTATCGTTCTGATCTTAATTTTTTCTCCGTTAATATTGTTGGTTGCCATGTTGATTCGCTTAGACAGTCCCGGTTCGATCATTTATCGGCAGGTCCGCTGTGGGTTGAATGGTCGGAAGTTTATTCTCTATAAATTTCGCTCCATGGTTCAAGAAGCAGAACAGCAGCAAAGCAAGTTAACGGCTTTTAATCTGATGGATGGACCCGTGTTCAAAATGATAAAAGATCCCCGGGTGACCCGCGTCGGGCGCTTTCTAAGAAAAACCAGCCTTGATGAGCTTCCTCAGCTTTTTAACGTTCTCCGGGGACAGATGAGCTTTGTGGGGCCCCGGCCCCCTCTTCCTGAAGAAGTTGAAAAATATGAAGGATGGCAAAGACGTAGGATGAGCATGAAGCCAGGCATCACCGGCTTATGGCAGGTGAGTGGAAGAAACCAGACAAATTTTGATCAATGGATGAAATTAGACTTAGAATATATAGATAATTGGTCCCTATGGCTGGATGTTAAGATCCTCCTTAAAACGATCCCTGTAGTTCTATCGGGAAAGGGAGCGATGTAAAGAAAGGTAATAAATAGGCCATAGGTAAGAGGAGGGGGACGGCCTTAACGAAATAAATTATATTTCAAAATACAGTAAATGGCCCTTAAACCATCTTTCCAGTTGATCTTTTTCCCCTCGGCATAAGTTCGGCCATAGTATGAAATGCCGACTTCGTAGATCCGTAGCCCCATTTTTGACACTTTGGCAGTGATTTCTGCCTCAAAGCCAAAGCGATCTTCTTCAATTTTAATCGATTGGATAATTTCCCGGCGAAATACTTTATAACAGGTTTCCATGTCGGTAAGGTTGATGTTGGTGAACATGTTGGAAAGGATAGTCAAAATCCAGTTGCCCACCCGGTGCCAAAAGTAAAGGACCCGATGGGATCTACCCCCCATAAACCTTGAGCCATAAACAACATCAGCTTTTCCCTGAATAAACGGCTCCAACAGAATCGGATATTCCTGAGGATCATATTCCAGGTCGGCATCCTGGATAATTACGATATCCTTCGTAGCCGCAGCAATTCCGGCACGTAAAGCCGCGCCTTTCCCTTGATTTCTTTCATGGTAAATAACCCGGTCAACTCGCGGTTCAATTTTAGTCTTGAGAATCTCTTTCGTCCCATCCATAGAGCAATCATCGATTACGACGATTTCTTTTTCTAAAATCGGTGCCGTGCAAATGGCATCGATTGCTTTTTCAATAGTAAACCGTTCATTGAAACACGGAATGATGATGCTAAGAGTCAAAGCCTTACCGGATGGCAGAGTCATAGATTTTCCTCATTCCTTGACGGATTACCGTTTCCCCTTTATTAATAAAAATAATAAAAAAAAAGAAAGAAGGGAAGGGAAAATTTCAAGAAAAATAAGAAAGCCGAAAAAAACCTTTTCAGGGTATTAATTTTTGAATATACTGATGCTGGGGAAAACAATGGGTAGTCGGAGGGAGTAAATGAAAGCAACCTCAAAAATAGAAAGGGTGGAAAAACCCTGGGGTTACGAGCTCATCTGGGCGAAAACCGAAAAATATGCTGCAAAAATCTTGCACCTTGAAAAAGGCCAGCGGTTAAGCTACCAGTATCATCAAAAAAAAGATGAAGCTATGTTCGTAATCGCGGGAAAACTGCTGGTCGAGCTGGAAGGGGAGGGGGGAGGAAAAACGGTATCCCATTTGAATTCCGGGGAGTGCCTTCATATCCCGATTTTAACCCGCCATCGCCTCACCGCCATCGAAGATTCTGACATTTTTGAGGTTTCCACTCCTGAACTCGATGACGTCGTCCGCCTTGAGGACGATCACGGGCGAGTCTGAAAAGGTTGACCTGATCCCATGGGAAAAATTAAAGCTTTGCCTCCAGAAGTCATCGCCAAAATCGCCGCCGGGGAAGTTGTCGAAAGACCCGCCTCGGTGGCGAAAGAATTAGTGGAGAACTCTCTGGACGCTGGAAGCAGGGAGATCAAAATAGAGATTCATTCCGGGGGGAAGAAACTGATTCGCGTAACCGATGACGGCGAAGGAATGACCGCGGAAGATGCCCAATCCGCTATCCAACGATACTCCACCAGCAAAATTGAGAGTGCCGAAGATTTGTTTGCCATCCAATCCTTTGGATTTCGAGGAGAAGCCCTCTCGGCGATCGCCTCCGTCTCTAGGATGAAAATCATTACGAGAA
>JAOUFX010000612.1 GCA_029857975.1 Deltaproteobacteria bacterium
GATGGGTGCGATGGCAGGATGACGTTTGAATTCTTTGTCTAAAAATTGCCGGACTAAATTCCTGTTCCATCCCTGCGGATGGAAAAAATTCATATAAAGAGATAGGTCGCCTTCATAAAATCTTTCGGTGGTCAATTCTGGAGCCTCTTGACTGTAAACCGGTAAGTTGAATATGGCGAGGTTTAAAAAACGAATTTGCTCCCCGTGCTTCACGATGAAGTCCAGAGTTTTTTGGGCCTCGGTTATTGTTTCCGCGGGGGTACCAAAAAGGAGATAGATGTAAGGGGCGATTCCTGCCCCGGCCAGGTTTTTTAAAGCTCGCGAAGCCATTTCCAGGTTGATCCCCTTCTGCAAGCGGTCGAGGACTCCCTGGTCCCCGGACTCCAGACCGAGCTGCAGCATAACGCATCCCGAATTTTTTAGGGCCCGACAAAAATCCGGATCCAGAAGGTGGGAGGTGATGCGGGCAAAACCATACCAGGGAACTCCAGGAGGATTCCCGGCGATTTTCTCCATCAAAGCCGGACGGAGGGCGTTGTCCAAAAAATGGATCAGCATCGGGTTCATCTTCTTGGTGAGAACATGCAAATCAGAGATAACCTCTTCTACCGGAATAGAAATATAAGGATTCCCTTCGGCTTTTTCAGGACAGAACGAGCACCGATTCCAGTAACACCCGCTCGCCGAACTGTAAGGAAGAATGTTTCCAGGCGCCATATACTTATCCAGGGGGAAAAAATCATAATCCGGGGACCATGGCCGACCATGCATATTTCCAGAATTCGCCTTCGGTATATCCAGGAAAGAGAGTAACGGATATTCTCCCGGCCCGGCCACAAGGAAGTCCACAAGGCCCGCAAACGGATTCAGCCAATTCGGCTTCCTCATCCATGAGGTTACCAGTCCACCGCCTAAAATTATTTTCACTCTTTTATAATGCTTTCTCACGAATCCGATCATGGCGAAAGTACATAAGGCTTGGCTTAAATAATTCAGAGAAAATCCGATCACGGGGGAAGCGGCCTCTTCGAGAACCTGCACCAGCCTTTCTTTAAGAAATGGGTAAAAAGGATTTTGCTCCGGTTTTTCCGCCGCCTGAATCAGGTCTACGGATCTTGTCGGAGAAAGCTGGGGATGCTGGTAATTGGCCAAACTCAGGCGAACATTTTGGGAGATCGCGGCCTGGGCTAAAAGCCGATTCAGATCTTCCACCGCTCTTTTGTATCGCGCCCAATTATGGTAGGTGGTCCAATTTTTTATCGCGTTGAGGTTAAAAGCAAGGTTACGCCAAGCGCGTCGTGTCCAAGTATCCAAAGAAGCACCGCGGGAAGAGGAAAATGCTTTTTCTTGGGCATGCAGAAGGCCGAGAAGGCCTTCTAAATTGGCATCCCAAATTTTACATTTTATCCCCCATCCCCCCAGGAAGCTACAGAGTTTGGCGATACCGGCAGGAGGTTCGCAGGGTTTGACCACGGGAGCGTGGACAAGAATCACGTTTTTCTGCTCGCAGGGGGTAGAATCGGCATTGAAGACCCGGGAGGCGAAACCGGGGCTGAGGAGATCGGGACTGGTTAAAGGCCGACAAATCACTTGTAGCGGTTCAGGGAAAAAGGGTCTGAATAATTCTTGAGGCAATTTTCAATTTCTGAGGGACTGGCCAAATAAAATTCTACGTTTTTATTCCCCGGGAAAATTCTTCTGATATTCTCCAAGATATAATTTGTGGGTTCGGCCAAAGCCAGTTTGATTTTGTCTTGGCTATTTTCCAACACCACGATCTTTTGCTGCTGTGCAAATCTTTCCCCGATGGATTTTTGCAAGGAGGGCGACAATAAAAAATTTTTCAAGGAAACGATGGGCATGTTGAAATGCTTGGAAAGAGCATTCAAATAGTTATAGTAAGTTGTATGACCCATTTCCACTAACAACATCCCCAAAGGTCTGCGGAAGGTTTTCTTCTGTAACTGCTTTTGCTTTTCTAAAGCTTCCTCCAGTTGCTGGGCGGTGATAACCTTTAAATCGAGCAATATCTGCCCTATCGGTTTTCTCTTATTGAAATAATCCAAGGCCTTATTAATTTTTCCCTGAGAGACGCCCATTTCAATGAGAATTTGTCCCAAATATATACCTTTTTCTTGTTTCTGCCGTCTGAGGGCCAAAGCAAGTTGCTCTGAGGAAATAATATTCTTCTCCACCAGAATTTGGCCTAATGTTTTGTCCATCGTAAAATTCATTCCTGTTGTCATAAACACCCCAATATTTAGAATTTTCCCTTATGACTACCTATTTCTGCTTTGTGCAACAAATATGCCGGATACTTTTTTCTTTTACCCAAATTGAGCGATTCTTTTAAACCACAGAGAACCCGGAGATTAATTGCCTAGTTAAAAAAACAAAATAAGCTCAATCTTTTCTCTGGGCTCTCATATAATATAATCAATTCCTCAGATAATCAGATAAAATGTTGCATTGTTTTCACTTAACGAGTGCACAGAGTTAAGTAACGAAAAGGAGTTTATTTCCTTGATTTACCTTAACTTTCCTCTGTGCCCTCTATGGTAAATCGCCTTTTTTAGGTTTTATTATTTTTGATGATCTCGTAAAAAGTCAGAAAAGCCGTCACTGAATCCTGTCATAATCTTGACTTTAATTCTCCCTTGATCATTAACCTCTCTCCCAGCGGCAAACCTTGCTTTTCATCTCCAATCCCAACGTGATCTCTTAATCAGTCAGATTATAAGTCAATCACTTGGCCATCCCTCGCCCATTCCATTTCCAGGTCGTTCAGTTTCTGTAAAACGTCCCCGCTCATATGAGTCAGAATGAGTCTCTTGCATTCCAGCTGATCCCGCTTGTTCATCAGGGTTTGATAATCAAGGTGATATTTAACCCTCTTCTCAAAAAAATAGGCTTCGCTGATAAAAAGGTCAGCGCCACGGGCCACTTCCGCCAGGGTTTCCACCCATTCGGTATCGCCCGAGTACCCGATTATTTTGCCATCACACTCAACCCGTAAAGCATAGGAAGGAGCCCCGCTCGGGTGATTGACCGGATAGGGAATAACCTTGATCCAATCAATGAGATGGGTGTTCCCGTCTTGAAGTTCGACCCACTCCATGG